>JALUUN010000203.1 GCA_027021325.1 Planctomycetota bacterium | reverse complement strand
CTGCGCCGTTCTCTCCCTTGGGCCGCCAGTGCCCTGATCGCCGCTCTGGCAGCCCTCCTCTTCCTCCTCGACCTCGGTCCGGCGCGCGCCCTGCGCGAGGGTCTGGCCTGGGCGGGCCGGGCCAACGCCTTCATGGCCGGCATCGCCGAGTCCGAGCCGCTCCTGGGCCGGGACCGGACCGGAACCGGCGGGCTGGGGACCTGGCTCGGAGCGGACCTCGTCCTTGCCGCAGGGGCGTTCCTGGCCCTGGCCCCCCGCCTGCTCCGCGGCCGTGACGAAGGTCTCCTGCCCTGGGCTGCTGCCTTCCTGGTCTTCCTTCCCCTGGCCCTTCTCCAGCGGCGCTTCAGCGACCTCGCGGCCCTGCCCCAGGCGCTGCTCCTGGCCTGGGGGGCGGCGGCTCTGGAGCAGCGCTGGCGGGAGCGCCCGGTTCGCCGCACCGTCCTGCCCCTCGCCCTTCTCGCCCTCCTCCTGGCACGGGCTCCGGTCCTCGAGCAACTGGGCGAGCGCTGGCGGCAGCGCCAGGCACCTCCGGGGACGGTAGAGGTGCGCGTGGCCGGTCAGCGCCTGGCCCTGGACTGGCTCCGGCGGCAGCCGTCCCGGGACGCTCCCGGTGGCGAAGGCGTCCTGGCGCCCTGGGAGCTGGGCCACGCCATCGAGTGGGGGGCGGAGCGTCCCACGGTGGCCACGAACTTCGGCCTCTACGTCGGCGAGGAGGGCTTCCTCGCTCCGGCGCGCTTCTTCCTCTCCTTGCCGGAGGATCCCTCGGCCGAGGCCCTCTTGCGCCGCCGCGGCGTGCGCTGGGTGGCGGTGCCCTCGACCCTCACCGGCCAGGTCCGGGGCATGGTCGAGGCCGCGGCGCCGGAGCGCCGGGACGAACTCCTCGTCTCCGTGGAGGGGCCCCGGGGCGGAACCGGCTTCGCGCCCTCGCCGGCCTGGCACCGGACCCTGGGAGCGGTCTTGCAGCTGGATGGCTTCTGGCCGGGGCAGCCCGCTCCTTCCGGGCCGCCGCGCTACCTGCGCCAGGTCTACGTCGCGCCGGTACGCGACCCCGAGCCCCTCCTGCGCCTGCCGGCATCCGTCTACCCTCTGCCGCAGCCGGTCCTGCGCCTCTGGGAGCGCGTCGAAGGCGCCGTCCTGGAGGCCCGGGGCGAACCCGGCCAGCGCCTGGAGGTGGAGCTCGACATCGCCTGGCCCGGCGGGCACCGGGCGCACTGGCGGGACGGCGAGGCGGTGGGTGAGGACGGCCGGGTGCGCCTGCGGCTGCCCTGGTCCACGGAGGGGCCGAACGGCACCGCCCGCGTCCTCACCGCCCGCTGGCGCCTCGGCGGCCGCGGCGGGGATCTCCGGGTGCCCGAGGCGGCCGTGCAGGAGGGGCGCACGATCCCGCTCCCCTGAGAGCAAGCCTATCCTGCCGGCATGGAAGCGCGGCCCTTCCCTTCCCGCGCCCTGGTCCTGGGCGCCGGCACCATGGGCCACGGCATCGCCCAGGTCCTGGCGGCGGCCGGAGCGGAGGTGGAGCTCGTGGACACCGACGCTGCCGCCCTGGAGCGGGCTCTGGGCAGGATCCGCTCCTCCCTGGAGCGGCTCGCTGCCAAGGGCCGGATCGAAGCCGCGGAGGCCGAGGCCGCCCTCGGCCGCATCCGCCCGCGCCGGAGCCTGGAGGAGGCCACGCCGCAGGCGGAGCTGGCCATCGAGGCGGTGCCCGAGGACCCTGCCCTGAAGAAGGAGCTCTTGCGGCGTCTGGAAGAGGTCCTGCCGCCGGAATCGGTTCTGGCGACCAACACCTCCTCCCTCAGCATCGACGCCCTGGCCGAGGCCCTGGACCGGCCGGAACGCTTCCTCGGCCTGCACTTCTTCAACCCGGTGCCGGTCATGGCCCTCCTCGAGGTCGTCACCGGCCGGGCGACGGACCCCGCCCTCGTCCCCTGGGCACGGGAGCTCGCCGCCCGCCTGGGCAAGGAGCCGGTGGTCGTCCGTGACGCACCGGGCTTCGCCAGTTCGCGCCTGGGCGTCGCCCTGGCCCTGGAAGCCATGCGCATGCTGGAGGAGGGGGTGGCCTCGGCCGAGGACATCGACCGCGCCATGGAACTCGGCTACCGCCACCCCATGGGGCCTTTGCGCTTGACCGACCTCGTCGGCCTGGACGTGCGCCTGGGCATCGCCCGCTACCTGGAGTCCACCCTCGGCGAGCGCTTCCGGCCGCCTGCGATCCTCGTACGCAGGGTCGAGGAGGGGCGCCTGGGCCGCAAGACCGGCGAGGGCTTCTACCGCTGGGAGGAGGAGCCCGCAGCGCCGGCTCGCGAGGGGAGCCAGGGGGCCTGAGCAGCGGCCGGGGGCCGGACCGGCCCGCCCTCAGAAGGAAGTCGCATTCCTGCGCAGGCTCAAGGCTTCGCTCTTCCCTTCCGACAAGGGGGACGGGCCCCGGCCATGCTCCGGCCGCCCACCTCCCCGCCCCCGAACCGCAGCGACCTCCCGAAGCCTTGTCTTCCCCTCCCTCTTCGCCCCTGCGCCTCCAGTATTTCGGAAGCGCCTTCCGGGATCTCGCCGAGACCGCGGCCGAGGCCGGGATGACCCTCGCCGACGCCGGCCGGCCGGTCCGCGCCGGCGCCGAAGTGGATCCGGTGGCCGATGCCCTCCTGTTGGAGATGGCCGTGGAGCGCTGGCCCGAGGCCCTCCTGGACCTCGAGTTCCTGCGCCGGGAGCATCCCGAGATCCCGGTCCTGGCCCTGGTGGAGGGCGGAGGCCGCGAGCGCTGCCAGGAGGCCCGGCGCGCCGGCGCCTCGCGGGCGGTCCCCGCCCCCCTTCCCTCGGGGGACCCCTTCTGGTTCGAGGAGGCGGTCCAGGGCGCCGTGAACGAGCACCGGCTCCAGGCCGATCTGGAGCGCGTCAATGAGCAGCTCCTCCAGGTCTCGCGCTTCCTCGAGCGCTCGAGCGTCACGGACCCCCTCACCGGTCTCTTGAACCGGCGCGGTCTGCGCCAGGCCCTGGCACGGGAGATGAAGCGCGTGTCCCGCAGCGGCGAGGGCCTCGAGGTCCTGCTCCTGGACCTCGACGACTTCCACCAGGTGAACCAGCAGCTGGGATTCGCCTCCGGGGACGTGATCCTGGCCGAGGTTGGCCGGCGCCTGCGCGAGACCCTGCGCGAGACCGACACCCTGGCACGCATCGGCGGGGACGACTTCCTGATCCTGCTGCCCGGCGTGCGGCCGGCCGAGGCGGTGCGCGTCGCCGAGAAAGTCCACTTCGCGCTGCAGAGCTGTCCGGTGGTCACCAGCACGCGGACCCTGCGCCTGAGCGCCTCCATGGGCATGGCCACGGTTCCGGATTCGGTCCTCGGCATCGACGAGATCCTGGCCCTGGTCCAGGCCCAGCTCGAGCGCAGCCGCAAGAGCCGGGGCAAGGTGGTCTGCCACAGCTCCGAGGATCCGGCCGCCGTTGAGGGATCCGATCTCGCGGAGCGGACTGCCCGCCGCCTCCTGGCCGGGGAGGGGTTGCGCGCCGTGGCCCAGCCCATCGTCCGTCTCGGCGACCACGCCCTGGTCGGCTACGAGATGCTGGCCCGTTTCGACGAGGAGGACCTCGCCAGTCCGGACCGTTTCTTCATCCTGAGCCAGGAGAAGGAGCTCCTCACGAGCGTGGACCTGCACTGCTTCCGCGCCGGCCTCGCCGCCGTCCCCGGCCTGGGCGCCGTGGACCGCATCCACCTGAATCTCTTCCCGTCCACGATCCTGGACCTCTCGGCCGAGCGCCTGGTGGACATGCTGGCGGGAGAGGAGGAAGTGACCTACTGCATCGAGATCAGCGAGCAGCAGGTCATCGGCGACCCGAGCTACCTGATCGAGTCGGTGCGCGCCTTCCAGGAGGCCGGCATCGAGGTCGCTATCGACGACGTCGGCTTCGGGCGCAGCTGTCTGGAGAGCCTGATCCTCCTGGAGCCGGACATCGTCAAGATCGACAAGCGCCTGGTGACCGGGACCGCCGACCATCCGGCCCGGGTGCGCGGGCTGCAGAGGCTGCTGCGCGTGGCCGAGGCCCTGCGCTGCCGGACCGTGGCCGAGGGCATCGAGTCCCGCACCGACCTGGCGGTGGCCCGCAACCTGGGCGTCCAGTTCGGGCAGGGCTGGCTGCTCGGGGCGCCCCTGGAGCTGGACGCCATCGTCCCCGCTGCCTGAGGGCTCTTTCCGGGCGCTTCAGGGAAGAGCGGAACGCCCTTCCGGGTGTGGGGTTCGGTTCCGGGGACCGGACGGGCCGGCGGTTCCGCGGCGCCCGGTTCCGGGAGTACCATGGACCCATGTTGAGGACCGCCCTGGCCCTGGCCGGGCTGGCGCTCGCCGCCCCGGATCTCGCGGCCCAGAACCGGGACAAGGGCGAGCTGCCGCCCCTGAACGATCGCGAGAAGGCCCACCATCTCCTCTCCCGCTGCGCCTTCGGACACCGTCCGGGACAGATCGAGGAGGTCCTGCGCATGGGGATCGAGGACTGGATCGAGGCCCAGATCCAGCCCCGGGGTTACGACCCCGGACCTCTCGACTCGTTCCTCAGCCAGTACGACACCCTGGACATGACGACGCAGGAGATCCTGGACTTCTACCTGCGGCCGCGTGGCCAGAGCAGGGCCGGAAGAAGGGAGGCGCCCCAGTCGCCCGAGGAACGCCGCCGGGCGGCCCAGGACCGCAACCGCCCGCGCAGCCAGATGGTCTACGCGACCCTGGCCCGGCAGATCATGAGCGCGCGCCAGCTGGAGGAGATCCTGGTCGAGTTCTGGCGCAACCACTTCAACGTCAGCTACACCAAGGGCAGCCCCATGGTGCCCTACATCACAGGCTGGGACCGGGACGTTCTCCGCGCTCATGTCTGGGGTGACTTCCACTCCTTTCTGGAGGCCACGGCCAAGCACCCGGCGATGCTCATCTACCTGGACAACGCCTTGTCCAGGCGGCCGCCGAGCGCCGCCGAGCTGCGCCGCATCGAGCAGCAGGCGAGGCGTCAGGGCCGCAGCCGCGAGCAGGCGCGCGCCGAGGCCGACATTGCCCAACAGCGTGGTCTGAACGAGAACTACGCCCGAGAACTCCTGGAGCTGCACACCCTGGGCGTGGACAACGGCTACAAGCAGCGCGATGTGGTCGCCGTGGCGGAGGCCTTGACCGGCTGGACCTACAGCCCGGGGCGAGGCGAGTTCCAGTTCCGCAACGGCATGCACGTTCCGGGCAAGAAGAAGGTCCTCGGGCGGACCATCCGCACCGATGCCGACAACGGCGTGGTCGAGGGCGAGGCGATCCTCGAAATGCTCGCCCACCACAAGGGAACCGCCGAGTTCATCAGCCGCAAGCTGGTGCGCTACCTGGTCAACGACAATCCGCCCGAGAGCCTGGTCAAGGAGGTCGCCCGGGTGTTCCGCAAGACCGACGGCGACCTCACCGCCATGTACCGGACGATCCTCGCGAGCGAGGAGTTCTGGTCCCGGGAGAACTACCAGGCCAAGTTCAAGACGCCCCTGGAGTTCGTGGTCTCCTGCCTGCGCGTCACCGGCGCCGAGGTCCAGAACATCGAACCCCTGGCGCAGAAGCTGCGCGAGATGGGCCAGGGCCCCTGGCTTTGCGACGATCCGACGGGCTACTACGACACCGCCGAGGCCTGGCTGGATCCGGGTGTCATGGCCACACGTTGGCAGTTTGCCCTGGATCTCGTCGAAGGACGATTCCCCGGGATTCGCGTTCCGGACTCCTTGTACGACGGCCTCGACGCCGAATTGCCACGCCTGTGGCAGGTTCAGCTGACCGACATGATCCTTCCGGCCGGGGCCAGCGAGCGCACCCGGGCGGTCCTCAGTCAGGTCACCGACGAGTACCTGGCCACCACCCGCAAGCCGGATCCCCATGTCCTCGGGCCGAGACTCCTCGGCCTGTTGCTGGGATCTCCGGAGTTCCAGCTCCAGTGAACCGGCCATGACCACCACCCGCCGCGACTTTCTCCTCTCCACCGGTGCCGCCGGGCTCGGCGCCGGCCTGGCAGCGCACCCGGCCCTGCGCGCCCTGACGCCGAGCGCGCCGAAGAAACCCAGGACTCTGGTCTCGATCTACCTACGGGGCGGGGCCGACTGGCTGAACATGATCATCCCGTACCGTGACTCGCGGTACCTGGCGGCGCGCCCGACCCTGGCCCTGACTCCCGAAGACGGTGTGGTGGAGCTGACCGACGGCTTCGGTCTGCATCCGGCCCTGGCGCCGCTGGGGCCCTGGTTCGAGAAGAAGACCTGGGCACCGGTCCTCGACGTGGGTTCTCCGCACCCCACCCGGAGCCACTTCGACGCCATGGACTTCATGGAGTACGCCGCTCCGGGCCTGCGCACGATCCGCGACGGCTGGCTCAACCGCTTCCTGCAGGCCCAGGCCGAGAAGCGGCGCGGCGGCGACAACGACAGCGAGTTCCGGGCCCTGGCCATGCAGGATCTGCTGCCGCGCTCCCTGCGCGGCAGGTACCCGGTCCTGGCCGTGCCCTTGTCCCTCAGCCGGCGCCAGGCGGATGTCACCCTGCGCCGCTTCGAGGAGTTCTACGGCGACGGCCTGACGGACAACATGCGCCAGCGCCTGAAGGAGAAGCTCGGCCAGGCGGAGGGCGCGGAGAGCGGAGATCCCGGCGAGATGCCGGCCGGCATGGACGCCTCGGAGGCCGAGCGCCGCTTCGAGGAGGAGCTCCGGCGCCGCGAGGAGCAGGACCGGGTGCTGCAGTCCGGCCGCCAGACCATTGCCACCCTGCGTCGCTTCCAGGAGATCCTGGACACCACCGCCAACAGCCCGGACGCGGTCTACCCGAACACCCGCTTCGGCGGGCAGATGAAGAAGATCGCCCAGGTCATTCGCGCCGACGCCGGCCTGGAGATCTGCGGCGTGGACTACAACGGCTGGGACCACCACGCCGGGCAGGGGGCTCTGGACGGCCGCCATGCCGTGATGCTGGACGACTTCGCCCGCAGCATGGATGCCTTCCTGACCGATCTGGAGGATCGTCTGGAGAACCTCCTGGTCATCGTCATGACCGAGTTCGGCCGCACCGTGAAGGAGAACGGCAACAGCGGCACCGACCACGGCCGCGGTGGAGGCATGTTCCTCTTCGGCGGGGGGGTCCGCGGCGGCGACATCCTCGGCGAGTGGCGCGGCCTCGACCCGGCGGTCCTGGCCGACGGCCGCGACCTGCCGGTGGCGGTGGACTTCCGCGATGTCATGGCGGCGACTCTCGAGCACGCCTTCGACTTCGACCTGCCGAAGGACTTCTTCCCAGACTACAAGCCGAAGCGCGTCCGCCTGTTCCGCTGAGGCTCAGGTCTCCCAGGGGCACCCTGGCCGAGGCCTGGATGGAAGGGGGAGTCGCTGGGTCGAGTCCTCCCGCCATTCCTGCGGGGAATCCCGCCGGCCCCCCTCCGGCCGGCGCTCCTATCCTCCCGGGGTATGGCCCTTCCTTCCGGCATCGTCGACATCCATGTCCACATCCAGCCCTGGGACCAGCTCCGGCCGCAGGTCCGGGAGGCCATCTCACGCGGGCGTCAGGACCTGCGGGAGATCGAGGAGTTCCGGCGGGACGCCGAGGCCTTCGTCCGTCACCTGGACGCCCTGGGCATCGCCCGCGTCGGGCTGGTGAACTACCCTGCCCCGCGCATCATGGGCTTCGGGCCCTCGACGAACGACTTCGTCGCGGCCTACCGGGATCTGCACCCGGACCGCTTCCTGGCCTGGGGCGGCTGGGACCCGAGCTTCCCCGGCGAGCCGCGGCGGCAAATGGAGCGCCTCCTGGACGAATTGCGTCTGGACGGGATCAAGGTCCACCCGCCGCACCAGGGCTTCTCCGCCCGGGCCTACCAGGACGAGGTTCCGGGGCTCCGGGCGGTCTACGAGGCCTGCGAGGAGCGGGGAGTTCCGGTCATGGTGCACACGGGGACCAGCACCTTCCCGGGGGCCCGGAGCCGCCTGGGCAATCCCCTGGACTGCGACGACGTGGCCGTGGACTTTCCCGGACTGACCCTGGTCCTGGCCCACTGCGGGCGCCCCCTCTGGTACGAGGAGGCCTTCTTCGTCGCCCGGCGCCATCCCCGGGTCCACGTGGACCTCTCGGGAATTCCCCCGAAGCAGCTTCCCGAGAAGCTTCCGCGGCTGGAACTTCTTGGAGAGAAAGTGCTTTGGGGCACGGACTGGCCGAGCCCCGGGGTTCGGGACCTGCGCTCGAACGCCGAGGTCTTCTGGGCCCAGGAGACCTGGTCGGAGGCCTTCCGGCGCGGGGTGCTCCGGGACCACGCCGGGCGCCTCTTCCCGCCCCGGAAGGCCGGCCCCGGGAATCGTGGCACCTGAGGGGCCGCGAGCGCATCTCACTCCCCGGCGGGAGGTTCGGTTGCGTCCCGGACGTCCTCGTTCGAGTCCATCCCCTCGTTCCCGGCCGGGCCTCCCGCCGTCTCCTCCCCGCCTGTCCCACCCTGGCCGGGGCCCCCTCCAGGATTCCCCGTAGGAGTCCGATAGGAGGGACCCGGCCCGGCGGCCCGCCGGAGGTCCGCTAGAATCGGCCTACCATCCCGACCGCTCCGGTCCCCTCCAGGAGCACTCCCCCCCCGCGGGAATCCCCCCTTCACGACTCGAAAGCACCATGGCACACCTGCTCTCCGGACGGCCGTTCGCCGTCCTTCTGGCCAGCGCCTTCTTCGCCGGCGCGACCTCCCTGGCCACCGCCCAGTTCTCGGACCAGACCGCAGCCGCGGGCCTCGATCAGGAGTTCTACTCCGTGGGCAGCGGCCACGGCCTCGGTCTCAGTTGGGTGGACGTCAACAATGACGGCTGGGTGGATCTGTTCGCCGTGAACGGCAAGGGCCAGGAGACCAACCTGTACCTGAACAACGGCGACGGCACCTTCACCAAGCGCAACGACCTGTTGCCTGTCCTGCCGGACGTGGAGAAGACCGGTTCGGTGTTCGCCGACTACGACAACGACGGCGACCAGGACATCTTCATCACGACCGACAACGACCAGTTCGACCTCTCGGGTCCGAACGAGACCCACGGGCCGGCGAACATCCTGCTGCGCAACAACTTCGTCGAGAACGGCAACCAGATCCTGAACGGACAGCCGCTGTTCAACGACGTTGCTGTGCAGGCTGGTGTGGCCGAGCCGGCGCCGAGCCCCGGCACCAACTACGACTACTACCGGTCCATGACCGCCGCCTTCCTGGATCACGACCGGGATGGCTGGGTGGACCTGTTCGTGGGGCACATGGTTCTTCAGGCAGCCGGTGACCCGATGAACCAGAACAAGCTCTACCACAACAACGGTGACGGAACCTTCACCGAGGTCACCCAGGGCGTGGGTCTTCCGGGACCGAACGACACCCAGTACAACCAGCCGACCCTGGCCTGCATCGCCGCCGACTTGAACGGAGACCTGTGGCCGGACCTCTACTGGGTCAACGTGCACGAGCCGATGCCCCAGAACAACGACGTCCTGTGGCTCAACAACGGTGACGGCACCTTCACCGACGCCACCGCTCTGAGTCCGGGCCTGGGCGACGACTCCGGCTCCGGCATGGGCATCCACGTTGGTGACGTCGACAACGACGGCGACTGGGACATCTACATCTCCGACCTGTGGGACTCCGGCAACGATGCCCTGCCCCTGGGCAATCCCTACTACGAGAGCAACGGTGACGGCACCTGGATGGACAACACCGCCGACATCGCCGGCATCCAGGGCGACTCTTCCTGGGGTGTCAACTTCTTCGACATCGACCAGGACGGCTGGCTGGACCTGACCGTGGCCACCATGTCCAACGATCCGACCCTGGCCTACCGGAACCGCCGGGACAAGACGACCTTCACGGACGTCACGAACCTGGCTGGCATGGGCACCATCAACAACGGCCGCGGCAGCCAGGTGGCCGACTACGATGGTGACGGCGACCTGGACTTGGTGATCGTGAACCAGTCGGGACCGCTGCAGCTCTACCGGAACGACACCCTGGGTGGCAACTACCTCAAGGTCAAACTGGTCGCGACCCAGAGCAACCGCTCGGCCATCGGTGCCCAGGTCCGGATCCGTACCGGCGCCCTGCGGCAGATGCGCCAGGTGACCGCCGGCGACTCGGCCCACGGCCAGAGCCAGCTCGACGTGCACTTCGGCGTCGGCAACCGCAACGTCGTGAACTCGGTCTTCGTGTTGTGGCCGAGCGGTGAGCGCCAGGTCTTCACCAATGTCCCGGCCAACTCGACCCTGACCGTCGTCGAGCCCTGACCCGGCCACTGTTCTCCGGTCCCCGGGGCCGGAACCTTCGCCGACCCCCGGCCAGCGGCCGGGGGTCGGCCTCTTTCCTGCTCCCGCCCCTGACGCGGAAGCGCCTCCGGGGCTAACATTCAAGGCGCCGCGTCCGGAGTCTCGCTCCCCCCGAAGCCCCCGCCACCCAGGTCCGCCCGTGGGCGAACAGAAAGTCACTGCACCCCGGGATCCCGCCAGTCTGCGCTTCTTCATGAAGTGTCTGCTCCGGGACGTGGAAGCCCTCCAGCACATGCTCCGGGAGGGTCTGATCGAGTCGGGCCGGGCGCGTATCGGAGCCGAGCAGGAGCTGTTCCTGGTGGACCAGGCCTGGCGGGCCAGCCCCTGCGTCCAGGAGGTGATGGGCCATCTCGACGGGGATCCCCACTTCACGACCGAGCTCGGCCGCTTCAACCTGGAGTTCAACCTCGAGGCCTATCCCTTCGAGGGAGAGAGTCTGCGGCGTATGGAGGAGGGGCTTCTCCGCTACCTCCGGGTGGCGCGGGAGGCGGCGCACCGGGCCGGCGCCGGCGTGGTGCTCGCCGGGATCCTCCCGACCCTGCGCCTCGAGGACCTCAGCCTCGAAGCCATGACGCCGGTCCGGCGCTACAAGGCGCTGAACGACGCCTTCCACAGGCTGCGCGGCGGCGTGTTCCGCTTCCGCATCAAGGGCATCGACGAACTGATCATCGAGCACGACTCGATCATGCTGGAGGCTGCGAACACGAGCTTCCAGGTCCACCTGCAAGTCGGCCACGAGGAGTTCGCCCGTGTCTACAACCTGGCCCAGGTGGTCGCCGCGCCGGTCCTGGCCGCGGCCTGCAACTCGCCGCTCCTCTTCGGCCGCAGGCTCTGGCGCGAGACCCGCATCGCCCTCTTCCAGCAGTCCGTGGATACGCGCAAGGAGGAAATCCCCATGCGCGAACTCCAGCCGCGGGTCAGCTTCGGAACGCGCTGGGTCCGAGAGTCGGTCCTGGAGATCTTCCAGGAGGACATCACGCGCTTCCGTGCCCTGATCGGCACCAACGAGTGGGAGGACCCCTTCGATGCCTTGGCCGCGGGCCGGGCACCGCAGCTCCACGCCTTGCGCCTGTTCAACGGGACGGTGTACCGCTGGAACCGGCCCTGTTATGGGATCAGCGAGGGCCGGCCGCACCTGCGTATCGAGAACCGCATCCTGCCCTCCGGGCCGACGCCCTTCGACGAGGTGAGCAACGCCGCCTTCTGGCTCGGCCTGATGAAGGGCCTGATGGAGGAGTACCCCGACGTCACCCAGCACATCTCCTTCGCCGCCGCCAAGGAGAACCTGCTGACCGCCGCGACCCTGGGGCTGGATGCCCAGTTCGTCTGGCTGGACGGCGAGACCTGGCCGGCCCGCGACCTGATCCTCTCGCGCCTGCTGCCGGTGGCGCGCGCCGGCCTCGAGGCCCGAGCCATCGCCGCTGCCGACATCGACCGCTATCTGGGCAATCTGGAGGAGCGCGTCCGCTCGCGAGTCACCGGGGCCGCCTGGCAGCTGCGCTCTCTGGCCGGGATGAGCGAGAAGGCGAGCATGAGCGAGCGGCTGGCGGCCTTGACCGCCGCCATGGCGCAGCGCCAGGCGGAGAACCTGCCGGTCCACCAGTGGGAGCCGGGGGAACTCGGCGAGTCCGGCAACTGGCGGGAGCACTATGGCACCGTCGAGGCCTTCATGACGACCGACATCTTCACCGTGCACCAGGACGATCTGGTGGACCTGGTGACGACCGTCATGGACTGGGCGCACATTCGCCATGTCCCGGTCGAGGATGATGACCACCGCCTGGTCGGCCTTCTGACCCACCGTCAGATCATGCGCCACCTGGCGCACCGGGACTCGGATGAGCCCCTGGCCGTGGCCGAGATCATGGAGCGCAACCCCGTCGCGGTGACACCGGACACGCCGACCCTGGAGGCCATCGAGATCATGCGCGACAAGGGCATCTCCTGTCTGCCCGTGGTGAAGGACGGGGTTCTGGTGGGCATCGTCACCGAACACGACTTCATGGAGGTCGCATGGCCGCTCCTTCAGCAGAAACTGCGGGAGGGATGAGCCGGGCCGCCGCCGATTCCGGCGCTCCGCCGGGGGAGGAGCGCTCGCTCCGGCCAGGGGAACACCTGCTCGGCCGCTGGGGGACCTCCTCCACCGGCCCGCTGCTCCTGTGCTTCGGGGCCCTGCACGGCAACGAGCCTGCCGGCGTCGAGGCCATCCGCAGGGTTCTGGAGCGCCTGGAACGCTGCAGGGTCCGGCTCGCCGGGGAGCTGGTCGGGGTCCAGGGGAACTGCCGCGCCTTGCGCCGCGACCTCCGCTTCCTGGACCTCGACCTCAATCGTCTGTGGACCCCGGGACGGGTCCGTGCCTGGCTCGAAGGTCGTCCTCCCGAAGGGGCCGCTGAGGACGCTGAGCAGGGGGAACTCGTCGCCGTCGTCCAGCAGGAGCTGCAGCAGGCCGAGCGTCCGGTCTACTTCCTGGACCTGCACACGAGCTCCGCCGAAGGCCCGCCCTTCGCGACCATCGGCGACACCCTGCGCAACCGCCGCTTCGCCCGCGCCTTCCCCCTGCCCGTCCTCCTCGGCCTGGAGGAGCTCGTGGAGGGCTCGCTCCTCGAATACCTCAACAACTGCGGAGCCATCACCCTCGGAGTGGAGGGCGGCCAGCACCGGGATCCGGTCTCCGCCGACCGCCTCGAGGCGGCGATCTGGCTGGCCCTGGATGCGGCGGGCCTCCTGGATGCCGGGGACGCGCCGTGGATGGGGGAGATGCGCGATCGCCTGGCCCGGGCCTGCCGCGGGATTCCCCGCCTCCTGGACGTCCGCTACCGGCACCCGATCCCGCCCGGCAGCCGATTCCGCATGCGGCCCGGCTACCGGAGCTTCGACCCGGTGGCGCGCGGAGAGGTCCTGGCCGACCAGGACGGCCGGGAGATCGCCTCT
>JALUUN010000202.1 GCA_027021325.1 Planctomycetota bacterium | reverse complement strand
GCGGGGCCGGGCCGAAGGACCCGGCGTTCTCCTCCTACGGCTTCTTGGGAAAGGCCTGCGCCCCTTTCCAGGCGCGTCCCCGGAGGCTCCGAACCGGGCGCCGCCGGAACCCGTCCGGCGCGCTGCCTAGGCGATCGTCACGTCCTTGCAGAGGTAGACGTCCTGGATCGCATTCAGCAGGCGGACGCCCTCTTCCCGGGGCTTCTGGAAGGCCTTGCGCCCGCTGATCAGGCCCATACCGCCGGCACGCTTGTTCACGACTGCGGTCATCACGGCCTGCTGCAGGTCGTTCTCGCCACTCGGTCCGCCGGAGTTGATGAGCCCGGCCCGGCCCATGTAGCCGCAGGCGACCTGGTAGCGGCACAGGTCGATGGGGTGCTCGCTCATGAGGTCGCTGTAGACGCGCGGATGGGTCTTGCCGAAGCCGAGGTCCAGGAAGCCCGGGGCGGCGGTCTCCGGCAGCTTCTGCTTGACGATGTCGGCCTCGATCGTCACGCCGAGGTGGTTGGCCTGGCCGGTGAGGTCGGCGGCGGCGTGGTAGTCCTGGCCGTTCTTCTTGAAGGCGCTGTTGCGCAGGTAGCACCAGAGCACCGTGACCAGGCCCAGCTCGTGGGCGCGCTGGAAGGCCTCGGAGATCTCCTGGATCTGGCGCCGCGAGGGCTCGCTGCCGAAGTAGATCGTCGCCCCGACCGCAACCGCCCCCAGTTCGAAGGCCTGCTCGACGCTCGCAAAGAGAGTCTGGTCGTAGAGGTTGGGACAGGTGAGGAGCTCGTTGTGGTTGAGCTTCACCAGGAAGGGGATGCGGTGCGCGTAGCGCCGGCTGACGGCACCGAGGACGCCGAGGGTCGAGGCCACGGCGTTGCACCCGCCCTCCAGAGCCAGCTCCACGATCGCAGCGGGATCGAAGTAGTCGGGATTGGGCGCGAAGGAGGCACCGGCGCTATGCTCGATGCCCTGGTCCACGGGCAGGATGCTCAGGTAGCCGGTGCCGGCGAGACGGCCCGTGTTGAAGATCGTCTGCAGGTTGCGCAGGACGGCCGGCGGCCGGTCGGTCTGGGCCATCACCCGGTCCACGAAGTCGGGCCCGGGCAGGTGGAGACGATCCCGGGAGATCTTCTCTGCCTTGTGCTCCAGGAGGAAGGTGGCCTGGTCGCCGAGGAGTTCGGCGATGCCGTCGAGGGTGGAGGTCGTGGCGGCTTGGGGCATGGCGCGGTCGTCGAGGGGGCGGCCGCGGGGAGGCGGCCGCGCAGACGGAGGGCGGCGGATTGTAGGTCCGCCGGCCGGGCCGCGCCCCGGCAGGGAGGTGCGGACCTCCTCCTCCGCCCCTGAGCGACCGGAGGAGGAGGCCGCGGCATGCATAAAGGTATGGAGCCGAGCCGCCGCCGGGGGCGGACAGCCCGCAGCGACACCCGGTCCGTCCCTCCGATCCGGGGCCGCCAGAAGAGGAATGCCCGCTGAGCCCCTTCTGGATGCAGAAAATTCAGCGGTTTCCGAGTCCCGCCGGCGGCGCCAGGGTGCCCTCGGAGTAGACGATCCGGCCGTCGAAGACCGTCAGGAGGACTCGGGCGCGGAGCAGCCCCTCCCAGGAGGCCGTCGCCAGATCTTCCGATACGACAACGAGATCCGCCACTTTGCCGGCCTCGATGGAACCCATCCTCTGCTCCTGGAAGGCGGCCGCCGCCGGCCAGCGGCAGAGGTGCAGGAGGGCCTCCTCGCGGCTCATGGCCTGCTCCGGGAACCAGCCCCCCGCCGGGAAGCCGGCATCGTTGCGTCGGAAAACGGCCGCCCGGAAGGCGGCCAGGGGGTCGGCCCTTTCGACCGGCACGTCGCTCCCCCCGGGCAGGATCACCCCCGTGTCCAGAAGGGAGCGCCAGGCGTAGGCCAGCCGGGCCCGGTCCGGGCCGATGCGCCGCAGCACCCAGGGCATGTCGCTGGTCTGGTGCTGGGCCTGCATGGAGGGGATCACGCCGAGGGCGGCGAAACGCGGCAGGTCGTCGGGGTGGAGGACCTGGGCGTGCTCGATCCGGAAGCGGTGGTCGGCCCGGGGGATCTCGGCCAGGGCGGCTTCGAAGGCGTCGAGGACGAAGCGGTTGGCGCCGTCACCGATGGCGTGGACGCAGAGCTGGAAGCCGTGCTGGAGGGCCTGGACGGCGACCTCGCGCACGCGCTCGGGCGGGGTCAGGACGAGGCCCCGGTGGCCGGGCTCGTCGTCGTAGTCCTCGAGGAGTCGGGCGCCGCGCGAGCCCAGGGCGCCGTCGGCGCTGAGCTTGATGGCGCGCACCTGGACGCGGCCGCGGCCCTCCAGATCCAGGACCGGACCGCCGGGCAGCCACTGTCCGAGGGTCTCGGGGTCGCCGCGCAGCAGGACATGGTCCCGCAGCGCGAAGTCCCCGTCCTGGAGCATGGCGCGGTAGAGCTCCAGGGTCGGGGTGTCCACACCCGCGTCGTGGATGCCGGTGACGCCCCGGGCGTGGAAGGCGGCGATGGCGGCCTCGACCGCCGCCCGCAGTTCCCCGGGCGGGGCCGGCGGGATGCCCCGGCGCACGAGCCCCATGGCCGCGTCCACGAAGACCCCCGTGGGCCGGCCGGAAGCGTCGCGCAGGATCCGGCCGCCGGGCGGGTCCGTTCCGCCCACCTGATCGGGATCCACCCCCGCCGCCCGCATGGCGGCGGCGTTGGCGAGGAGGGCATGGCCGTCCACCCGGGTCAGGACCACGGGATGCTCGGGCAGAGCCTCGCTCAGGGGCCGGTGGTGCGGCAGGGCGGTGTCCGCCCAGTCGTTCTGGTCCCAGCCCCGGCCGAGGATCCAGGCTCCGGCCGGCCGGTCCCGGGCCGCTTGGACCGAGCGTCGGACGACCTCCTCCAGACTCCGCGTCCCGGTGAGGTCCACCTGCCGCAGGGCGAGGCCGAAGCCCGCCAGGTGGGCGTGGGCGTCCTGGAAACCGGGCAGGAGGAGGTGACCGCGGAGGTCCAGGAGGCGGGTCTCCGGGCCGGCCAGGGCCAGAGCCTCGCGATCGCTGCCGGCGAAGAGGATGCGGCCTCCGCGGACCGCCACGGCCCGGGCCAGGGGCCGGTCCGGATCCAGGGTGCGGACGAGTCCGCCGTGGAGGACGAGCTCCGCCGGCCCCTCCTCCTGGGGCGCGGCGGGGACGGCGAGGAGCAGGAACGCGAGCAGGCCGGCGACCATGCCCCGACCATAGCCCCGGCGCCAGCAAGGAAGGCCGGGGAACCCTGGGGTCCCCCGGCCCGGCAAGGATGCATGTCGGTGATGAAGAGGGCCGGCTGCGGAAGGACGGCCGCCTCCGGCAGCCCTTCCTCGGCCGGCACCGGCACCGGCCTTGAGGAAAAAACGGGCGGCGCTCCTCAGGGTTCAAGGAAGAGCGGGAAGGGATCTCCCGGCGCCTCCGGCGGGGAGGCGAGGAGATCCCAGACCAGGGCGCCGTCGTCGGACTCGGGATCCAGGAGGACCCAGGCCAGACGGCCCAGGGGCTGGTCCAGGGGGACGCGCAGACTTCCCGGCTCGGGCCGGAGGCGCCGCCGCTCGGGCGCCCCCCAGGCCACCCGGCGGGCGCGGTGGCCCTCGAAGGGGCGATCCGCCCGGCGCAGCTCCCGGGCCGTCCAGACCTCGGCCTCGACCTCCTCCGGCGCCGGCGGCCGGTCGAAACGGATGCCGTGCTCCTCGAGGAGGCCGTGCAGGCGCGCCTCGGCCGGCGGCACCCAGACCGCCCGGGGCACGACGCGCTCGCGCACCGAGCGGAAGCGGACCGAGCAGGGAACCGTGACGCGCTCCCGGGGCCCGTCGGCGACCCGGACCGTCTCCCCGGTCTCCGGATCGGTCTCCTCGCGGAAGCCCCGGACCAGGACCTCCTCGGCCTCGCCCCGGGCCTCGAGCTCCACCTCCACGGGCATGCGCAGGCGTCCGCTCCGCACGCCCTCGACGGTGGCCTCGTCGGCCCGGCGGCAGGCCTCCTGCAAGGCCTCCCCCTCCTCGGCGGCGAGGCGCAGGATCTCCAGGACGAAGGCCCGGGTCGCCTCGATGCGGGTCCGGAAGTCCGCGTAGGCGTAGGCCTCGCTGAGGATCGCGGCGCGGTTGCGCAGGCCGATGCAGTTCGTGCCGAAGCGCGGGCGGTGGTCGAAGCTGCGCCAGCCGCGGATGGCGTCCACCTCGTCCTGGAACTCCCCTTCCTCGGTCATGAAGTTGCCGTAGTCGAAGGTCTCGAAGCCGTGGCGGGCGCGCATCCGCCGGCGCAGCTCCGGAAGCCAGTCCTCCTCGAGGAGACGCAGGATCCCCGGATCGGTCCCCGGGTGCAGGGGCGGGGCGTAGGTCAGCTCGTAGCCGTGGGCGCTTCCATTCGTCGTGTGCAGGTCCACGACCAGATGGGGATCCCAGTCGCGGTAGAGAGCGGTGAGCGCGCGGCTCTCGGGGGCGTCCAGCTTCACGAAGTCCCGGTTCAGGTCGTAGCCCTGGGCGGTCCTGCGGGTGCCGGTCCGGGGCGGTCCGTTCTGGAGCGGCCGGTTCTTCGGGCCCAGGGCGTCATTGCCGTCGGCGTTGTAGATCGGAACGCAGAGGAAGACGATCTTCTCCAGCGGCCAGGGAGCCTCCCCCAGCACCGCCTCGCGCAGGAGCCGTAGACAGGCCTCCTTGCCCTCGACCTCGCCGGCGTGGATGTTCGCCTGGACCAGGATTCGCGGCCGGCCGCTCGCTCGCGCCTCCTCCGCCGAACGCACCGGCGGGTCGGCCAGGACCACCAGGGGGAGTTCCCGGCCTTCCGGGGTCGTCCCGAAGGAGCTCCGGTGCCAGCGCGGCTCGCCGGCGGCCTCCAGGACCTCCAGGAAGGCCAGGACCTCGGCATGGCTGGAGGTCCGGCGGAAGCCGCTCGCTTCCGGGACGGTGCGGGGAGGACCAGCGGAGCGGATCGGCATGGCACAGGCGGCGAGGAGCGCCAGGAGCAGGCCGGGGGCGACGACGGCCGGCGGCGGGGGCATCGCCTCACGGTAACGGCCTCGCCGGGGACCGCTGCTAGGATGCCCGCCGCCCCCCCGGTGGCTCCGGGACGGGCCTGGAGAAGCTCGGATGACGCCGGCGGAACGCCCCTCCCTCCGCCTCCTGGTGAGGCTCAGCCTGATGATGTTCCTCCAGTACGCCATCTGGGGGGCCTGGCTGCCCTTCCTCTGGTCCTTCCTGGCCGACCACCGCGGCTTCACGGGCGATCAGATCGGCAGCATGTTCGCGGCCGGCGCCGTGGGCGCCATCGTCGGCCCCTTCCTGGCCGGCCAGGTGGCGGACCGCTGGTTCGACACCGAAAAGTACCTGGGCATCTCCCATCTCCTGGGCGCGGTCCTGATCTGGCAGCTGGCGCGGGTCGAGAGCTTCACGGGCTTCCTGGTCTTCTCCCTGGTCTACGGCATCGTCTACGCCCCGACCCTGGCGCTGACGAACAGCCTCGCCTTCCACCACCTGCCGGACCGCGACCGGGACTTCGGCCGCATCCGCTTGTGGGGCACCTTCGGGTGGATCGCCGTCGGCATCGCCATGGGCCACTGGCTGGCCTGGAAGCACTCGCCGCCGGCCACCCTGGAGGCCATGCAGGCTCTGGTCGAATCCGGCCGGGCGCAGACCCTGGAGCAGGCCGAGACCCTGGTCCGGGCCGCCGGCAAGGCCGACGCCTTCCGCCTGTCGGCGATCCTCGGCGCCCTCATGGGCCTCTACTGCTTCACCCTCCCGCACACCCCGCCCAGCCGCGAGGGCCGGAAGAACGCCGCCCTGGAAGCCCTGTCCGAGGTCCGCTGGCAGCCGCTCCGCACCCTCTTCCTCCTGGCGGTGCCCGTCTCCTGCATCCACCAGTTCTACTTCGTCCACACCGAGGCCTTCCTCGACAGGTTCCTGGACCCGCCGGCCTTCTTCACCACTCTTTTCGGCAAGGGCGGCGGCGGCTTCATGACCATCGGCCAGATGACCGAGGTCCTGGTCCTCGGCGCCCTGCCGCTGGTGGCCGCGCGCCTCAGCCGCAAGACCCTCCTCGGTGTCGGGCTCCTCGCCTACGCCGGACGCATGGCCCTCTTCGCCTACGGCCAGGACTCGGCGGCGCTGCTGCTCCTCGGTGTCGCCCTCCACGGCCTCTGCTTCGGCTGCTTCATCTTCGTCTCCTTCCTGGTGGTGGACGAAGAGACCACCCCCGACGTCCGCGCCAGCGCCCAGAACCTCTTCAACCTGGTGATCGTGGGCATCGGCGTCATCGTCGGCTCGAAGATCGCCGGCTGGGTCGCGGACTGGGCCGGCGGCGACTACACGCGCCTCTTCGAGGTCCCCATGTGGGCGGCGCTGGCCTGTCTGGCCGCCCTCACGGTCTTCTACCCGGGACGCCGGCCCCTGGAGATGATCCACGCCCGCCGCCGTCTGTCATGAGCGCACCCCTTCGCATCGGTTTCGTGGGCGGCGGGTTCATCACCCGCTTCCACCTCCAGTCCCTGGTCGCGGTCCGCGACTGCGTGGTCGCCGGCGTCTCCAGCCGCAGCCGGGCCTCGGCCGAGGAGACGGCGGCCCTGGCCCGGAGCCTCGAGGTGGGGCCCCAGGCCCGGGCCTTCGCCTCGACCGAGGAGCTGGCCGCCTCCCCCGAGGTGGACGCCCTCTGGATCTGCGCCCGGAACGACACCCGCCTCCAGGTCCTGGACGAGATCCTGGAGGGCGCCGCCCGGCGCTCCACTCCCCTGCGCGGCGTCGCCCTGGAGAAGCCCCTGGCCCGCAACCTGGCGGAGGCGCGGGCGGTCCTGGAGCGCGTCGAGCGTCTCGGCTGCCCCCACGGCTATCTCGAGGACATGCTCTTCGCCCCGCACCTGGTGCGCGGCAAGGAGGTTCTGTGGCGGCGGGCGGTCCCCCTCGCCGGCCGCCCCTTCCTGGCCCGCGCCGCCGAGGAGCACGCCGGCCCGCACAGCGCCTGGTTCTGGCAGCCCGGGATCGCCGGCGGCGGCGTCCTCCTGGACATGATGTGCCACAGCCTGGAGGCGGCGCGCTGGCTGCTCACCGCACCCGGCGCTCCGCGCGACAGCCTGAGCCCGGTGGAGGTCGTGGCGGTCTGCGAGAACCTCAAGTGGACGCTCCCGAAGTACCGGGAGCGCCTGCGCCGGCGCTTCGGCCCCGAGGTGGACTGGGAGCACCACCCGAGCGAGGACTTCACCCGCGCCACGATCCGCTGGCGCACGGAGGAGGGCCAGGAGGTCCTCACCGAGACCACGAGTTCCTGGTGCTTCACCGGAGCCGGCCTGCGTCACACCTTCGAGGTGGCGGGGCCGGAGTACTCCCTGGAGGCGAACCTGGCCGAGACCGGCCTGCGCGTCTTCCTCGGCCGCGAGATCCAGGGCGAGGCCGGCGAGGACCTGGTCGAGAAACAGAACGCCGAGCAGGGCCTGATGCCGGTGAGCCCCGACGAGCCCTCGACCTACGGCTACGTGGGCGAGAACCGCCACTTCGTGCGCGCCTTCCTCGGCCGCGAGCCGGTCGGCCTGGACTTCCGCGACGGGCTGGAGGTCGTGCGCCTGATGATGGCCTGCTACCGGAGCGCCGAGGAGAAGTGTGCCGTGGATCCCGGCGACCCGTCCCTCGAGGGCTACCGTCCGCCGGCGGCACGGGCGGCGGAAGGTACGGGAGCCGCGTCCTGAGGCTGCCCCCCTGGATCGGCCACCGCGGCCTGCGCGGCGCCGCCCCGGAGAACACCCTGGAAGGCCTGCGCGCCGCCCGGCGCCACGGCTTCTTCTGGGCCGAGGTGGACGTCCGGCTCAGCGCCGACCGCGTTCCCTTCCTCCTCCACGACGCGACCCTGGAGCGCACGACAGACGGCGAAGGCCCGGCGGCGGAACACCGCTGGGCGGAGATCCGGAGCCTGCGCGGAGCCGGCGGTGGGCCGCCGCCGGCCCTGAGCGAGGCCCTGGACCTGGCGGCCTCCCTGGATCTGGGCCTGAACCTGGAGCTCAAGCCCGAGCCGGGCCGCGCCACCGCCCTTGCCGCGGCGGTGGCGGCGGAACTGTGTACCCGGGACGCTCCTCAGGTCCTCCTCTCCAGCTTCGACCCGGAGATCCTCCGGGCGGTGCGCCCTCTCCTGCCCGCCTTTCCCCTCGGCATCCTCCAGGAACGGCCGGCCGGCTGGCAGGAGCTGGCCCGGGAGCTCCGGGTCTTCAGCCTGAATCCCGCGGCCGCCGCCGTCACGCCCGGCCTCGCCGCCGAGGTCCACGCCGCCGGACTGCGGCTCCTGGTCTGGACCGTGAACGAGGCGGACCTGGCGCGCCGCCTCTTCGCCTGGGGGGCGGATGCCCTGTTCACGGACGACCCGGAGCTCCCGCGCCGGGTTCCGGGGCCAGGCGCCGCGCCACCTCCCGGCGCTGCGCCTCACTCATGAAGACGCCGGCCTTGGTCCGGCGGTAGAGGACGTCCTCGGCGGTGCGCGCCCACTCCTCGGCCTGGAGGTAGTGGAGTTCGGCCTCGAAGAGGCCGCCGCCCAGGTCCGCCCCCAGCTCCGCCGCCGAGGAAGCGACCCGCGGCCAGCGGCAGCCGTGGCGGGCCGCCAGCTCCTCCAGGCCCGGAGGCGGGGCGGGCACCGGCGCCTCCGCCCCCGGCAGGGGCGTGCGGTGGCTGAAGCGGGGCCCGAGCCCGCCCAGACGCCGGTCCAGACGCTCGGCGGCGCACTCCGCGAGCCGCCGGTAGGTCGTGAGCTTCCCCCCGAAGACATGGAGGATCGGGGCCGCGCCCCGCGGCGAGAGTTCGAAGCGGTAGTCCCGGGTCGTGGCCGAGGCCGAGGCATGGCCGTCGTCCACGAGGGGCCGCCAGCCGGCGAAGCTCCAGATCACCTCCTCGCGCTGCGGCGGCCGCTCCAGCCAGCGCCCGCAGGCGCGGATCAGGTACTGGATCTCCTCCTCCGAGGGCCGGGGGCCCGCGGGATCGAGGCGGTCCACGGCCTCGGTCGTGCCCACGAGGTGGGTCTCCCGCAGCCAGGGGATCACGAAGACGATGCGCCCGTCGTCGTTCTGCAGGAGCAGGGCGTGATGCCCCTCGTGGAGGCGGGGCACGACGATGTGGCTGCCGCGCACCAGACGCAGGCGCGTGCGGGGCGGCGCCTCGGGAAAGGCCTCCCCCAGCTGCCGCGCCCAGGGGCCGGCGAGGTTCGCCACCGCCCGGCTGCGCACCTCCTCCTCGCCGCCGTCGGCGCGGCACAGGCGCAGGCGCCAGAGGCCGCCGGCGCGCTCTCCGCCCAGGCAGCGGGTGCGGGTGCGCACCTCCGCCCCCCGCTCGAAGGCGTCCCGGGCGTTGACCAGGACCAGGCGGGCGTCGTCGGTCCGGGCGTCGGGGTAGAGGAAGCCCCGGCGCGGCCCCGGCCGCAGGCCCGCGTTCCAGGGCGGCCGGTCGAGGCGCAGGCCGCGGGTTCGCGGCAGGCGGCTGCGGCCGGCCAGGAGGTCGTAGAGGAGGAGGCCCAGGCGCACCATCCAGGCCGGCCGGCCGGCGCCCGGCACGTGGGGAATCAGGAAGTCCAGGGGCCGGACCAGGTGCGGGGCGATGGCCAGGAGGTGCTCGCGCTCGTGGAGGGACTCCCGGACGAGGCGGAACTCGCCATGCTCCAGGTAGCGCAGGCCGCCGTGGATGAGCTTGGAGCTGGCCGAGGAGGTCGCCGATCCCAGGTCCGCGGCCTCCACGAGGAGGGTGCGCCAGCCGCGTCCGGAGGCCTCCCGGGCGAGGCCGGCGCCGTTGATCCCGCCCCCCACCACGACCAGGTCGAAGTCGGCTTCGGCCGCCGCCACGCCCCCCACGCTAGCGGGGCCCTGGATCCGGCGACAGCGGTCCCTCCCTCCGGGGCTATCATCGAGCCTTCCCGCGACCCCTTGCCACGACCATGCGCGCACCCCGCCGAGAAGACGCCTCCCGTCCCCTTCCTCCGAGCCGCCGCCGCTTCCTCCAGGGAGCCGGAGCCGCCGGCGCCTCCCTGGGCCTCGCTTCGAGTGCGATGCCGCGCCTTCGGCCCGGTGCCACCGGCGTCACCCCGCCGGACCCGGACGAGGTCCTCCGCATCGGCATCATCGGCACCGGCGGCATGGGCACCGGGCACCTGAACTCGTTCCTGGCCCTGAACCGGAACGGCCGCGAGAAGGTGCAGGTCGTGGCCCTGGCCGACGTCTGCAAGCCCCGCCTCGAGAACGCTCTGCGCATCGCCACGGAAGGTCAGGAAGGCGTCGTCGTTGCCTCCTATAGCGATTACCACGACCTGCTGGCGCGCGAGGACCTCCACGGCGTCCTGATCGCTTCGCCGGAGCACTGGCACGCCCAGCACGCCATGGACGCCATCCGCGCCGGCAAGGATGTCTACTGCGAGAAGCCCATGACCCTGCGCCTGTGGCAGGCCCTGGAACTGCGCAAGGTGGTCCACGACCACGACCGCGTGTTCCTGGTCGGCACGCAGATGATCATGCAGCCGAAGTACCACAAGGCGAAGGAGCTCATCGCCTCCGGTGCCATCGGCCCCCTCATCTGGAGCCAGACCAGCTACTGCCGCAATTCGCGCATCGGCGAGTGGAACTACTACGAGATCGACCCGCGGGTGGTGCCGGGTGAGATGCTCGACTGGGACGCCTGGTGCGGACCGATGCCGAAGATCCCCTTCGACACGAAGATCTATCACCGCTGGCGCCGCTACAAGGACTGGTCCACGGGCATCGTCGGCGACCTCCTGGTGCACAAGATGTCGCCGCTGTTCTGGGCCCTGGACCTGGACTACCCGACCCGGGTCTGCGCCGCCGGCGGCCACATCGTGGACCTGGACATGGAGAACCACGACCAGGTGAACCTCCTGATCCAGTGGGCCAACGGCCACCAGATGGTGGTGGCCGGTTCCACCGAGAACGAGATCGGGATCGAGGACATCATCCGCGGCCATCAGGCCACCCTGTACCTGGGCGGGGCGAACTGCCGCCTGCAGCCCGAGCGGATCTTCGCCGACGAGGTGGATCCGGTGGATTTCCAGGGCGCCGGCGTCCAGGACCAGGACGAGTGCCGCCTGCACTGGATGAAGTGCATGCGCACCCGCGAGGAGCCCATGCCCAACATCGAGGTCGCGACCAAGGTCATGGTCGCCGTGGACCTCGCCACGCGCTCCATGTGGGAGGGCCACGCCTTCACCTTCGACGCCGACAAGATGGAGGCCACCCGGGCCTGACCCCGGGCGGCGCGCGCCGTGCCCGTCCGGCTCGCCCTGGAGGCCATGGCCACGCGCTTCGAGGTGGTCCTGGACGGCGGCGAGCCGCGCCGCCTCCAGGCCGCCGGCGAGCAGGCCCTGGACCGGATCCGCGAGGAGGAGGAGCGCCTCAGCGCCTTTCGCCGGGACTCCCTGGTGGCGCGCCTGAACCGCGCCGCCGGCGGCCCGCCTGTGGCCGTGGACGGGGAGTTCCTGGAGCTCCTCCAACTCTGCCGCCGCCTGCACCGGGAAACCGGCGGCGCCTTCGACCCGACCGTCGGCGGCCGCATGCAGGAGCTCGGCCACCATCCCGGCGGCGGTTGCAGCCCGGCCCGCTGGGGCTTCGGGGAAGTGGAGATCGACACCCGCGCCGGGCGTGTCCGCCTGCCCGAGAGCATGCGCCTGGATCTGGGCGGCATCGGCAAGGGCTGGGCCCTGGACCTGGCCCGCGGAGAACTCCAGCGCCTGGGCGTGACCAGCGCCCTGCTGCACGGCGGAGCCTCCACCGTCGCCGCCCTGGGCGTGGAGCCCTACGAAGAGGGCTGGGCGGTCGCCATCCGCGACCGCCGCTACCCGGTGGATCCCGGGACCGGCCCGCGGCTGGCCGCCCGCCGCCTGCTCCGCAACCAGGCCCTCTCGGTCTCGGCCCCCGACGGCCGCAAGGCCGGGGCGGCCGGTCACGTCGTGGATCCGCGCACGGGCGAGCCGGCCGCGGGCACTGCCCTGGCCGCCGCCGTCTGCCCCTCGGCGGCGGCCGCCGACGCCTGGTCCACGGCCCTCCTGGTCCTGGGAAAGGTGCCGGAGGAGGCCCCGCTAGACTGGGCCCTCCTTCTGCCTCCGCTCCCGGAATCGGAGCGCGTGGACGAGGCCGAAGCCCCCCGCTGATGGAGCCCCTCCCCCGCCGCGATTTCCTCGCCCGCACCGCCGCCGCCGGCACCTTCGCCTTCCTGCCCCCGGCCGATCTGGAGGCCGAGTCCCTGCGCGGTCAGGAGCCGGTCCGCCTCGGCTTGATCGGCGCCGGCCGCCAGGGTCGGGCGATCCTCGGTGAACTCGGCAAACTCGAGACCGCCCGCGTGGCCGCGGTCTGCGATGTGGACCCCTCGCGCCTGCGCGGCGCCCGCCGCCGCGCCCCGCAGGCCGAGGCCCTCGAGGACTGGCGCCGGGTCCTGGACCTCGACCTGGACGCAGTGGTGATCGCCACCCCGACCCACCTGCACCGCGAGCCCGCCGAGGCCGCCCTCCAGGCCGGCCTCCACGTCTTCTGCGAAGCGCCCCTGGCCCACACCGCCGAAGACGCCCGGGCCCTGGCGCGGGCGGCGCGCTCCTCGGACCGGGTCTTCCAGACCGGCCTCCAGGGCCGCAGCAACCCCGTCTACCAGCTGGCACGCTCCTTCGCCCGCTCGGGGGCGCTGCGTGATCTCGTCTGTCTGGAGGCGCGCTGGAACCAGAAGACCTCCTGGAGGTTCGGGGTCGGCGACCCGGCCCGGGACCGCCTCCTGGACTGGCGCCTCGATCCCGAGGTCTCCCTGGGTCTGCCCGGCGAGGTCGCCAGCCACCAGGTGGACACGGTCTCCTGGTTCGTGGACCGCCTGCCCCTGAGCGTGCGCGGCCGCGGCGCCCTGCGCCTGCACCGCGACGGCCGGGAGATCCCCGACACCGTCACCCTGGAGTTCCTGTTCCCGGACGGCCTGGTCCTCCTCGACCAGGCCTCCCTGGCCAGTTCCTACGAGCGTTCCTTCGAACTCTTCCGCGGCTCGAACGCGAGCATCCGCCTGGCCTCCACCCACGGCTGGATGTTCAAGGAGGCGGACTCCGCCACCCAGGGCTGGGAGGTCTACGCCAACCGCCAGCGCTTCCACCAGGACGAAGGCATCACCCTGATCGCCGATGCCACCAAGCTCGCACGCCAGGGCAAGCTCCAGGAAGGCGTCGGCCTGCCGAATCCGCCGCTCTTCTACGCCCTGCGCGACTTCCTGGCCAGCGTCGCCGGCGGCGCTCCGGTCACCGCCGGCGCCGAGGAGGGGCT
>JALUUN010000201.1 GCA_027021325.1 Planctomycetota bacterium | reverse complement strand
GTCAAGCGCGTGTCCAGGGGGTCGAAGCCGCCGCCCTGGGTCTCGGCGCGCAGCCAGCCCTGGCGGCGGAGCGGCGCCCGCGGCCCCAGGAACTCGAGGATGCGGGTGCGCTCGAAGCCGGCCTGGCCGAGGATGGCGACGGCGTCGCCGCCGGTGAGGGCGGCCGGCAGGCCCGTCAGGCGGCGGTGGAAGAGAAGGGCCAGGAGCAGGAGCTCGGGATCGCTGAGGTCCAGGGCCCGGGGCCGCTCGCGCAGGCTCGGCAGGGCTTCGAGGTAGTCGCGGCGCAGGCCGCGCACGCGATGGCGGGTCTCGTCGGCGGCCGGGGGGCTGTCTTCGCCGGGCCAGGACCGGAGCGCCCGTTCGTGGAGCAGGCGGATCTGGTCGCAGAGATCGAGCAGACCTTCGAGGGCGTCCTGGGAGCGCATGGGGGCGGGTTCCGGGCGGCTCCGGAGGGCGCCTCCCGGACCCTGATTCTACAGGGGCCTCTCTGGCCCGGCTCCCCGGGCCCGCCTAGGATGCCCGCCGGTCCTCCGAGCCCCATGGCGACTTCGCGGCGAGCCGACCGGCGTCAAGCCGTCCTCGAGGCCCTGCGGGAACACCTCGCCGGGCCGGAAGGGCGGCCCTTCGTCCCCGGGGAGGGCGTGCACCCGGCGGACGTGGCCGACGCCATGTGGCTGGACCTGGAGCCGGAGGAGACGCGCCGGCTGTTCCGCGAGCTTCCCCTGGAGCAGGCTGCGGAGGTCCTCGGCGAGGCCGAGGAGGGGCTCTACGACATCCTCCTGCCGGAGCTGAGCCCGGAGCACCTGGGGGACCTCCTGGGGCTTCTGCCCGCCGACGACGGCGCCGACATCCTCGAGCGCCTGCCGCCGGAGGTGCAGCGCCAGGTCCTGGCGCGCCTGGAGCCGGAGGACGCCAGCGAGCTGCGCCACCTCCGGACCTACGAGGCCGACACCGCCGGCGGCATGATGACGACGGAGTTCGTCGCCCTGAAGCCGGAGGAGAAGGTCGGCGACGTCATCAAGCGGCTGCGCCGGGACGAGGACGATGCCGAGACCATCCATGCCCTCTATGTGGTGGACGAGCAGGGACGGCTGCAAGGTGTTCTGAGCACCCGCGAACTTCTCGAAGCCGGTATCCACGACAGCATCGGAGAGATCATGAACCCGGACGTGATCTCGGTGCGCGTGGACGAGGACCAGGAGGAGGTCGCGCACCGGATCCTGCACTACAACCTGCACGCGATCCCGGTGGTGGACGCGCGCGGCGTCCTGGTCGGCGTGGTCACGGCCGACGACGCTCTCGAGGTCCTGGAGGAAGAGGGCAGCGAGGACGCCCTGCTCCTGGCCGGCGCCAGCGCGGCGGCGAGCGCCGGCGAGTCCCTGTGGAAGCAGGTCGTCCACCGCGCACCGACCATGCTCGTGACCCTGGCCGGTGGCACCGCCATCTCCTGGGTCATGCGCGCCTTCGGTCTGGACGAAGGGGGGGCTCCAGGCGACGCCCTGAGCCGGGGGGCGGCTGCCGTGGTGCCCTACGTGCCCTTGACCCTGGGACTGGCCGGCAACGTCGGCTCCCAGACTTCCGCTATCCTGGTCCGGGGCTTTGCCGTGGGCCAGATCCCGCCGGGCCGCCGCCGCCAGGTCTTCTGGGACCAGGTCCAGGTCGGTGCCGCTCTGGGACTGCTCATGGGTGTTCTCATCGCGCCGGTCATCGCCGCCACCAGCTCCTGGGAGATCGGCCTCTCGGTCGGTGTATCCTTGGTGCTGGCCATGACCTGGACGGCCACCGCCGCCTCGGCCATCGCCATGGGCAGCCAGGCCGCAGGCCTGGATCCCGCCGTCGTGGCCGGTCCGGTCATGATGGCGGTGAGCGATCTCTCCGCCACGCTCCTCTTCTTCGGGACCGCCTCCTTCCTCATGGCTTCGTAGGCTGGAGGGGTTCCGGCCCCGCCATGTCCTCCGCCCGCCGCCCCGAAGTGCTTCGCCGCCAAAAGGCCTGGCGCCGCGAGGCGCGTCTGCGCCGGCTCCTGGCGCGCCTGCGCCTGGCCACGGGCGCGGCCTGCGCCCTGCTCCTGGCGACCATCCTCTTCACGCCGGTGGCGGTGCAGGGTCCTTCCATGCTGCCCACCCTGCGCGAGGGCGACATCCTGGTGACGGCGCCGCTCTGGCTGGATCCGCCCGACCGCCACGACCTCGTGATCTTCCAGGAACCCGACACTGGAGTGCGCGTGGTGAAGCGGGTCGCCGGCCTGCCCGGCGAGGAGCTCTGGATCACTCCCGACGGCGACCTGGCCGTGAACGGCGTCCTCTACCGCCGTGAGGTGCGCGGCGTGGACGACCTCATCCCCCTTGTGGATACGGCGGGGGCGGCGGCCGACGCCCTCCTCAGCCTGAGCGAGTCCGGCTTCGAGGCGCGCGGCCTCCTGTGGAGCCTGGAGCCCGGCGTCCAGGCCAGCGCCCGCCTGCGCCAGCCGCCCCGGGACGGCTATCTGGCCGGCGGTGTCCTCCACCCCGGCGAGCGTCCGGCCGTGGATCTGGGGATCGAGGTCGAGTACCGCCTGGAGGCCGAAGACGCCCGCGTCGAACTCCTGATCCGTGAGGGCGCCGAGAACTTCCTCCTCAGTCTCGCGCGGCGCGGCCGCGAGGTCCGGCTCCTGCGGCTGCCCGGCGCCGTCCTGCAGACGCCGGAGGATCCCGGGGTGGGCGAGGTCCTCTTCGAGGACCGGGCGGCCCGCGCCCCGGCCCAGGGGGTCCTGTTCCTGAGCAATGCCGACCAGACCCTCACGGCCTGCGTGGACGGCGAGTTCCTGTTCCCGCCTCAGGACTACCAGCCGCCCGCCCCTCTGCCCCTGGCCGGTCTGCCCCAGGGCCTCCACGTCGAGCAGGCCGGCGTCGGCGGCCGCGGACCTCTGAGCCTGGGCCGCATCCGCGTCGGCCGCGATGTCTTCCTGGAGCCGAGCGGTCTCTTCGGCTGCAGCGAGCCCATCCGGCTCGCGGAGGACGAATACTTCCTCCTCGGAGACGATCCCGTCCTGAGCCGCGACTCGCGCATCTACGGCGGTGTCTCCCGGGGCCACTTGCAGGGCGTGGTCGTGGACCGTCTCTGGCCGCGCACGCCCTCCGGTCTCGGCTGGTAGGGCCGCTCTTGAACGACGACCGGACCCGGGGCGGCGCGGGCAGGGAGGAGGACCCCGGCGTCCGCTGGATGCTGGCCTTCCAGCAGGGGGAGGAAGAGGCCTTCGACCGCATCGTGGAGGCCTACCAGGGCGCGGTCTTCGGCCTCCTGCGGCGTCTGCTCGGTCCCCACCCCGCCATCGAGGACCTGGCCCAGGAGGTGTTCGTGCGCCTCTACCGGAGCCGCGAGCGCTACCGTCCTCAGGGCCGGCTCAGCACCTTTCTCTACCGCATCACCTGGAACCTGGCCCTGAACGCCCTGCGGGACAGCAAGCGCCAGCGGACCCTCTCCCTGCCGGTGGACCGCCAGGGCGCCCCCCTGGACCTCGCAGACCCGGAGGCCGCCGAGCCCTCGGACAGCGTGCAGCTGGAGTCCTGGGCCGGCCGTATCGAGGCCGCCCTGGCCGCACTCCCCGAGAACCAGCGGACGGCGCTGGTGTTGCAACACTACGATGGCCTGGATCTCCAGGAGATCGGCGAGATCCTGGGCATCTCCCCGAAGGCCGTGAAGTCCCTCCTGCACCGGGCCCGGACCCGCATGCGGGAGCTCCTGCGGCCCTACTACGAGGCAGAACAGTGACTTGGAAGGACGACTGGCTGGACGGCCTGCTCGACCGCCACCCCGGCGCGCCGGTGCCGGAGGACTTCGGCGAGCGGGTCCGGGCGCGGCTGCGGGCCGAGGAGGCCCCCGTTCTGGCCGGTCCCTGGCGCCGGCGCCTGTCCCTGGCAGCCGCCGGCCTGATGCTCCTGGCCGGCGGCTACTGGCTGGGCCGCGGCGCCCCCGAGCCCTCGGCGCCGGTCCTCGTGGACGAGCAGCCGGCGGTCGAGAGCGCCGGCGGCCCTCAGGAGGAGCTGGACGATCTGGTCCTGGAGATCTACGAGAACCGGGACCTCCTGGAGTCCTTCTCCACGCTGACCGATGCCGGTCTCGAGATCCTTTTCCGCGAGCAGGACTTCGACCCGGAGCGGGAGCTCCTGGCGGAGGTCGAGGACTGAGGAGGACCGGATGAGGCTGAGGTTCGCCGCCGCCTGGCTGCCCTGGGTCCTGGTGTTCGCTGCAGAGGCCCCGGCCCAGCGGCCTGCGCCGCCCACCGCCCGCCCCGCGCCCCGCGCCCAGGAGCCCGCCCCCTCCTCTTCGCAGGATTCCGCCCGCCGGCCGGGGGACCAGGAGACCGGGCGCCGGGGAGCCCGCCGCGACCCCTCGCGGGAGGCGCGCGACCGCCTGGGCGAGCGCCATCTGGAGCGGCGCGTGCAGTCCGGCCAGGCCGGCCCCGAGGAACTGCGGCGCTGGTGGGAGGGCCTCGACCCCGAGCGGCGCGAGGAGTTCCGCGAGCGCTACGAGCGCCTGCAGCGTCTGGGACCCGAGCAGCGCGCCGAACTCCAGCGGCGCCACGCCCAGCTCGAGCGCATGCGCGCAGGCATCCTGGAGTCCCTGGACCCTGAGGAGCGCGCCCGCCTGGAGGCAATGCCTCCCGAAGAGCGGCGGCGTTTCGTGGACCAGCGGCTGCGCGAGCGCCTCCATGCCGAGGCCGAGCGGGTCCGCCGGGAGAGGCCGGAGGCAGCCCGGGACCTGGAGAGGAAGCCCGTCGAGGAGCGTCTGCGCGAAGGCCGCCGCCGCCATGAGGCGCGGCGCCGCGAGTGGCTCCTGCGCCGCGCCGAGCGCCTGCAGCAGGAGGGCTATCTGGGCCAGCGCATCCTTGAGGAGCTCCGCGACCCCGGGAACTCTCCGGACGCCTTCCTGCCGGCGATCTTCGAGGCGCAGAAGCTCCAGGTGCTCGACCGGGAAGCGGCCCTGCTCCGCGAGTGGGGGCTGGACGCCGGGCAGGAGCGCCAGCTCCGGGCCCTGCCGGGGCGCGAGTTCCACCAGGCCTGGCGGGCGCTGGAGCGCGGCGCTTCCTTCGGCGAGGCCCTCGAGGCCGCACGCAACGGCGATGGAAACCGGCGCTTCCGGGACGCGCCCGAAGGACCGCGCCGCGGAGGCCGCGCCGGGAAGGACGGCGTGGAGGGCGGCCGCTTCAGGGAACGACCCGGACCGCCACCGCCGCCGAACTCAGGCGGGGGGCGCCGGGACCGTCGCCGCTGAGGGCGGCGGCGTAGAGGCTCCAGCCGATGTACTTGTCCATGCCGCCGGGCGGGTTCACGAGGCTTGCCACCGCCTGGCCGTGGGCGTCGAGGGTGCCGGTGATGTCCTCGAGAGGCGGCGGCCGGTAGCCGTCGAGCATGGCCTCGAAGAGAGGGTCGCGGGTCAGGGGCACCTCGACATCCTTGACGAAGGTCGGCCCGGTACCGTTGGGCGAAGCCAGGAGCGCGTAGAGCTTGCCGGCCTCGGTGTCGGGGAAGTCCAGGAGGAACTGGATCGTGCCGCCCAGGGAGGAGCTGACTTCGTCGGCGTCGGCGCGCAGCCAGGCGTCCAGGCTCAGGGTCCGGACCTCGCCGGCATTGGGGACGCCGTTCGGGTCTCCCCAGTAGATACCGACCAGGAGATCCTCGGTGCCGTCGGCGTCCACGTCGCCGGCCCCGGCGAGGCCGTAGCCGAGGCGGTCGTCGTTGCCAGCGCCGGCCCAGGCCATGATCAGGTCCCCGGTGCGGCCGCTGTAGAGGAGCGCCTCGCCGGCGTCGGTGAAGCCGAGGACATCGCTGAAGGGGGCGCTGGCCAGGATGTCGGGGACGAGGTCGCCGTCCGCGTCGCCGACGCCGGCGACGTTCCAGCCGAGGCGGTCCCAGCTGGCACCGCCCATCCAGTGGTGCAGGACCGTCCCGTCGCTGCCGCGGAAGACGATGACGGAGCCGCTCGACTGGAGGCCGTTGGCGGAGTTCAGGTAGGCGCCGGCCACGACCTCGGAGAGGCCGTCGCCGTCCTGATCGCCGGCGTCGGCCACCGACCAGCCGAGGTTGCCGCCGGCGTCCACACCCTGGAGGTCGCGGATCACCTGGCCGGTGACGGAGTCCACGATCAGAACCTCACCGGCGTCGAGGACGCCGTTCGGGTCGGCCTGGGGGACGCCGACCACGAAGTCCGGCAGGCCGTCGCCCGAGAGGTCGCCGGTGAAGGCCAGGTCCCGGCCGAGGAGCCCTTCTTCCCAGGAGCCGTCCACGCGCAGCAGGGTGGTGCCGTCCCGGCCGCTCACCAGGAAGGCGCTGCCGGCGTGGAGGATCCCGCCGGGCGAGGCATAGGGAGCCCCGATGAGGAAGTCGCCGTAGCCGTCGCCGTTGGCGTCGGCCCCGGCGGCCAGGGCGGCGCCCAGGCGCTGGCTGTTCTCGTCGCCCTGGATACGCCAGATCAAGCGGCCGTCGGCGCCGCTGATCACGAACATGCTGCCGGCGTCGGTGCGGTTGCCGGGATCGGCGTAGGGCAGCCCGACCAGGAAGTCGTCGGTGCCGTCGGCGTCCACATCGCCTGCGCCGCAGACGGCATAGCCGCACTGGTCGCCCGAATCGGGTCCGTCCACCTGCCAGAGGAGGGAGCCGTCGGCGCCGGAGATCACCCGCGCGCGGCCGGCGTCGGCACCGCCGTCGGTGTCGGCGAGGGGGGATCCGACCACGAAGTCGGGCACGCCGTCGCCGTTGCAGTCTCCGGCATTGGCGACCGCGTAGCCGAGGTTCTCCTGCTGCTCGGTGCCGGAGAGGCTGCGCAGGATCTGCCACTCGCCGCCCGGGGACTGAGGTGGAGTGGACAGGAGGAGGAGCGCCGTCAGGGGAACGGGAATCATGGCCGGGGGCGGAGGGAGGGGAAGGGCCGGCGGGGAGAAGCGGACCGGCGGCTCGTTCCATCCTAGGATCCGGCGCAAGCGCCGGGCAGGGTGTACCGGCCGCCGCCGGAAAGGCCAGCCGGGCGGCCCGCCAGCATGGCGGACCGCCCGGTCCAGGGTGCGCCGGCGCTCAAGGCAGGACTTCGATGGGAAGGGCGACGGAGCTCGCCACAGGGTCCGTCACCGGCACGAAGCTGATGGCGGCGACCCACAGGGTCTGGCCGATGAAGAAGGAGAGTTCACCCGGGTTGCTCTGGAAGAAGGCCGTGGCATCCCCCGCCGCGTCCAGGGTGCCGTAGGGGTTCAGGATCTGCGGCGGCGGGTTCTGGTTCAGCATCCGGTCGTAGAGGGGGTCCGGCGTGAGCGGCACGACGACGTCGTCCAGGGTGGTCGGACCGGTCCCGGCGGCGGAGGCCAGGATCGCGTAGCCGTCCCCTGCGAAATCGGCGGGGAAATCGATCTGGATGGTCACGAAGCCGCCGGCCGAGCTGGAGACAGAATCGGCGTCGGCCCGGATGCAGGGCTTGAAGGCGTAGCGGTAGACCTTGCCGACGTTGTCGTAGCCCTGGATCATCGCCCGGTGCTCGGAGATCAGGACCTCGGCATGGCCGTCGCCGTCCAGGTCGCCGCCGGGTGCGACGGCGAAGCCGAGGCGGCCGTCGGGCTCGTTGCCGAAGAAGCGTGCCACGAGCTGGCCGCTGACGCCGTCGTAGACCTCGACCTTGCCGGCGTCCACCATGCCCAGGTAGTCGGTGATGGGGGCACCGGTGATGATGTCGTTGACGCCGTCGCCGGTGACGTCGCCGGCGCTGCGCACCGACCAGCCGAGCTTCTCCCACTCCTGCTCGCCCTGGAAGAGGTGCAGGAGGGAGCCGTCGTAGCCGCTGAGGACGTACACCGCCCCGGCGCCGATGGTGTTGTTCGGGCTCGCCAGGTAGACGCCGGCAGCGAAATCGTCGTAGCCGTCGCCGTTCAGGTCGCCGAGACCGGCGACTGCGTTGCCGAGCATGTCCGTGGGCTCCTGCCCGTCCACCTGGTAGAGGAGCTGGCCATCGGCGCCGCTGAAGACCGCAGCGGCTCCGGCGTTGTCGCGGCCGTTGATGACGTCGGCGAAGGTGGCGCCGACGACGATGTCGTTGTAGCCGTCGGCATTGACGTCGCCGGCGTTGGCCACGGCGCTTCCGAACCACCACTTCTCCGCCGGGGAATCGAAGCGGTAGATGAGGCCACCGGTCGCGCCGTTGTAGACGAAGACCGAGCCGGCGCCGACCATGCCGTTCACCTCGGTCTCGGGGGCGCCGACGATGATCTCACAGATGCCATCGCCGTCCAGGTCGCCGGCACTGGCCACGGAGAAGCCGTACAGGGAGAAGCTCTGGTCGCCCTGGAGCTTCCAGATGATCGCGCCGTCGGCCCCGGACAGGACGTAGGCCGCGCCCGCGTCCACGAGCCCGCTGAAGTCGGCGTAGGGCGCGCCGATGATCATGTCGTCGATGCCGTCGCCGTCCACGTCGCCGGCGGCGGCCACCGAGAAGCCGCACTGGTCCTGGGCGTCCTGGCCGGGAACTTCCCAGATCTTCTGGCCGGTGGCGCCCGAGAAGACGTAGGCCACGCCGGCATGCATCATGCCGCTGGGGTTGGCCTCCGGGGAGCCGACCAGGATGTCGGGGACGCCGTCACCGTCCAGGTCCCCCATCAGGTCGATGGCGTACCCGAACTTGGCGCCGACGTATTCGCCTTCGAGGGTGAGGTCGGTGACCCAAAGACCCCCATAGGTGATCTGGGCCGGCACGGCCGGCGCGACGGCCGCCGTGAGAAGCAGGACACCAGCACGCTGGAGGGAGCGATAGGCATTCATGGTTGCCTCCGGGTCGGGGAGGGAGGGGCGGGCCGCCGGGTGGCGGCCTCGGCCATGGGTAATCCTAACCCGTGTCCCCGTTTTGGGGTTCTTTCCCGGCATCTTCCCCGGCGGGAAAGGGGTGGGAATCCCCGGAACACGGAGGCCGGATCCGGGTTGCCGCCGCTGCGTCAGGCCTTTCCTAGCCGCCCGTGGAGCCTTCTCCGCTGCCGGAGGGGCTCCCCGGGGCGGCCAGGGGCCGGAGCCGCACCGAAGGCTTCTTCTGGAACACCTGTTCGGGCCCGAGTTCCTCCAGGACCTTCCGCAGGCGCTCCGGGGCTGCGGTGAGCACCGGGCGAGTCCCCCCCTCGATCAGGACCCGGGGGGCCAGCCCGGGCTCCCGGACCAGGCGGCCTTCGAAGCCCTCGGCCCCGTCGGCCATGAGGTGCAGGTCGAAGCCCTCGCCCTCGGGCCGGAGCCACCAGATCAGGTGCGCCGGCACCAGATGGGCGGCGGCCAGCTCCCCGAGCTCCTGTTGCACCTGCATGGAGTTCGGGAAGGTGTCCAGGTAGTACTCGCCGGCGATCTCGACCACGTGGCCGGTGAGGCTCGTCGCCCGCTCCTGGTGCAGGACCTCCACGAGGAAGGTGTGGCCGCGCCCGCGGCTCACCTTCCAGGTCGGGGTCTGGCCCGGCTGGCCGGGCGCCTCGAAGGACCAGGTCCCGAGGAACTCAGGCAGGTCCACCGTGCCGCGGACCGGATCGGAGTAGAGGGGCTGGAGAGAAGGGATGCAGGCCCCGAGGGCCAGGAGCAGGAGCGGGGGGATGCGGGTCTTCACGGGCGGGTCCTCCGGCCGGGCATCCTACCCGGCGGCCGCGGATGCCCGTTCCCCTCAGGGCTCCTGCCGGATCTCGAGGAGGCCCGCTCCCTGCTCCGGTACCTCGAAAGGCACGAGGCTGGTCCCGCCGCCCTGCCAGCGGATCTCGAAGCGCCAGGTGCCGGGCGGAAGCCCCTCCAGGAAGCCGTCGGCGGAGACCAGGAGGATCGCTGGCGCCGGGTCTCCAGCCTCGACCCGGGCCTCCGTCGAGGTGGCGATCGTCCCCTGGAGGCTCCGGTAGCGGAAGCTCCAGGCGGGTCCTTCCTCGCTGTCCGGCGCCAGGACCCGCACCTGGACCATTCTCGGCACCCGGCCATAGCGGTTGCGGGCCCGAAGCTCGACGGCGCCCGCGGGCCGGAGGACCGGTTCGGCCCGGGCCTCGCCCCCGGGGGGGATGTCCACATCCAGGACGGCGTCGGTGTGGCCGGGGGCGCGCAGGCGCAGGTGGTGCCGGCCGGCCGGAAGCCGCGGCACGCGCAGGAGTCCCGGCGCCGCCGCCTCCGCCTGCCAGGAAGCGCCGTCGGGCGCCCGCCCCAGGACCCGGAAGACCGGAACGGCGCTTCCGTCCGTCCGCTTCGGCGCCAGGACCAGGCTGCCGGTCCCGGCCTTCGGCACGAGCAGGACCTCCAGCCCCTCTACCGGGCCGCCCTCCTCCCGGACCGGGTTGGGCAGGGCCTGCTCCTCGTAGGAGGGCGCCTCGAAGACCAGGGCCGTCTCCGCCGGGTTGCCCGGGTATTCGAAGCGGCCCTCGGGATCCTCGAAGTGGAAGGCGTTGAGGTCGAAGGAGGTCACCGGCTCCCCGGTCAGGCCATCGCGCACGACGCCGCGGACCGGATGGCGGGGGACGATGCGGAACTCCAGGGGCGGGCCGCCGGGGAGGACCTCCCGGTGGACCTCGGGTTCGGAGCGGTGCAGGGGCATCCCGGTGAGGAGGAGGCGCACCTCGTGGGGGACGGGGTCCAGGCCTTCGAGGAGGAACTCGCCGCTCTCCCGGTCCACGGGTGCCTCCGCCATCCCCCAGCCCGGGTCCCCGGCGAGCCCCTCCAGGCGGAAGAGCCGGCCGTCCGAGCGCTCGGCCCGTACCAGGAGACCCGCGGGGAGGGGGCCGGCTCCGGCGTGGACCGCGCCGCGGATTCGGCCCCCCGGCGGCAGGCGAAGGTCCGGAACCAGGAAGGAGGAGACGTCCCCGGGGACCAGGATCTCCACGCGGGCGGTGCCTGTGCCCCGGGCGCGGGCGCCGAGGACCTGGCGGCCGGGGGCGAGGCGCAGGGACCAGCTGCCGTCCGCGCCGGCGAGGGTGGAGCGGCCGCCCTCGACGCCGGGATCCCGGCCGGTCCAGACCAGGGCCCGGGCGGCCGGCCGGCCGTCGGGCAGGAGGACCGAGCCCTCGGCCCGGACCTCCGGCTGGCGCCCGTTCCCGCGGTGCGCTTCCGCCTCCTCGCTCCCTCCGCCGGCCTCGGTCCGCCGCCCCGCCGCCGGCCCTTCCCCGAGCTCCACGGCTGCCGGCCTCTCCGCCTCCTCCGCGCCGCTCGGCCTTGCCGGGGCCTCCACGCCACCGGACAGGACCAGGCCGCGCGCCATCCACAGGAGGAGGGCGGCCAGGGCCAGGCTCAGGAGCAGCCCGGGACGGAACCGGGAGGCGGCGGGCATGGGGCGGGCGCCGATCTGAAGGGACGACGCCGGATCCCGGATCTTAGTCCGTGACTGCCCCGTGGTCTCCGGGAGCGGGCCTCAGGCGGCCGCCGGGATCGCGAAGGGGATCTCCTCGGGTCTCGTCCCCTGGAGGTTGCTGACCGTGAACAGGTAGGCGTCCAGGACATAGTGGACCAGCAGCGCGCTCAGGACACCCATGTAGTAGTACTGGTCGAAGTTCAGCCCCCAGGGGTCCGCCGAGGCCAGGGTGATCAGGGTGCCGAGGAGAGCGAGGGTGACGGCGAAGCAGAAGCCGTAGAAGTAGAAACTGGCCCGGCCCTGCCCGGCCAGGCGTTTCACCAGTCCGTCTCCGAGTTCGCCGCGCGCCTTGCGCATGCGCAGGATGAACCAGACGATCCCCAGATACTGGATGGAGTGCCAGGCGTTGACGGACTGGAAGGCCAGTTCCAGGCGCGGGCCGGTGGCGGCAGCCGGCACCAAGAAGGCGATGACCGTGGTGATGGCGATGAGAAGGGTCTTGGGGCGGTTCAGGAGACCGCGGCGCCACTCCCAGACGGTCTTGCAGGTCCAGAGGATCAGGAAGAAAGCGAAGGCGGCCCATACGGCGTAGTAGGTGGCCGGGATCTTCAGGAAGGGAGGCAGAAGGATCTCCACCTCGCCCAGGTAGAAGTCGCTGTGGACCAGCTTCCAGCTGGCGATGGGGTAGATGCACAACAGGAGCAGTCCGTAGTCGATCCAGCGGGCGCTCCGCCACTCCGGAAGCCCGGAACGCCGCCGGTAGATGTCCGTGAGATAGGCGTTCTGATGCAGGACGTGGAAGCTGGCGGTGAAGATGAAGATGCTCAGGAGAACCTGGAAGTTCGTGAGTGTTCCCCAGACCACCAGGGCCGGCACGGCCAGGGAGACGGCGGCCAGAAGCGGCATGTGGCGGCGGCGGAAGCGGGCGTCGCCGAAGGTGGCGAGATAGGTGCTGAAGAGGTGCGGCCCGCCGATGATGGCCGTGACCCCGAGGTTGATCTCCATGGAGCCGGCGCCGGCCCAGACGGCGATCAGGACCGCGGGCACGATGATGGCCGAGCCGATCAGCCAGCCCAGATCCCAGCGCTGGCCCTGGATCCAGGCGCGGCCGGAAGGCGCGACGGCGGCGGCAGTTGCGGCTTGGGGCCCTTGCATGGCGGCATTCTCCCCGCGGCCGGGCCGCCTGTCCACCAGCCGCCTATTCGTGGCGCAGGGCCTCGACCGGGTCCATGCCCGCCGCCCGCCAGGCCGGGTAGAGGCCGAAGATGATGCCCACCCCGACGGAGATGCCGAAGGCGAGCAGCGGCGCCTCCGGAGTGACCACCGTCGGCAGGCCGGCGTAGGCCTCCACGGCCTGCGGGATGGCGACGCCGAGCAGGATGCCCAGGAGCCCGCCGCCGACCGAGAGGACCACGGTCTCGACCAGGAACTGGGTGACGATGTGCCGCTTCTTGGCGCCCAGGGCGCGGCGAATGCCGATCTCGCGGGTGCGCTCGGTGACGGTCGCGAGCATCACGTTCATGATGCCGATGCCCCCGACCAGCAGACTGATGCCGGCGATGGAGCCGAGGACGATGTTGAAGATGCGTTTGGTCTCTTCGGCCCGCATCAAGAGCTCCAGGGGGACGATGACCTCGTAGTCCTTCTGGTCGTGGAAGCGTTCAAGCATCCTGCGGCAGGCCGTGGCCGTGAGCTCCACGCGCTCCCGCGGTTCCGGCCCTTCGTCGTGGACCTCCGCCGCCGGCGCCACCGAAGCGATGATCTCGTGCAGTTCCACCTGCTCCATGTCCCGGCTTCCTGCGCGGATCCGGACCTGGATGGTTCCGAACCACTTGCGTCCGGTGCTCAGGGGGATGAGGACCTCGTTCGTCGTCTCCTCGGCGGCGTCGGGCGGATCGTCGGAGAGGCGCACCCGCGGAAGGAGGATGCCGACCAC
>JALUUN010000200.1 GCA_027021325.1 Planctomycetota bacterium | reverse complement strand
TGGCGCGAGTAGCCGGCCTTTTCCAGGGCGGCCCGGAAGTCGGCGTGCACCTCGTTCATGACAACGGGCCTGCCGTCGGCGTCCTTCATCACCTGGCGCTTGAAGGCCAGGGAGAAGAGCGGCTCGATGCCGCCGCTGCAGCCGGCGATGATCGAGATCGTCCCGGTCGGCGCCACGGTGGTGAGGTGGGAGTTCCGGCGCTTCGGCAGGCCGAGCTGGTCCGGCAGCGAGCCCTCCCAGGCGCCGAAGGGCTCGAGTCCCTCCTCGGAGACCAGGCGCTCCGAGGCCCGGGTGGCCTGCTCCAGCAGGCGCTTGGACAGCGCCCGGGCCACGTCCATGGACTCGTCGGAGCCGTAGCGGATGCCCAGCCGGTAGAGGAGGTCGGCGAAGCCCATGACGCCCAGGCCGATGCGGCGCTCCTCGTCGGCGCGCTTCCGGATCTCCTCGATCGGGAATCGGTTGATGGTGACGACGTCGTCCAGGAAGCGGGTGCAGTCGTTCACCACCTCGTCGAAGGCCTCCCAGTCGAAGCGGTCCTGCCAGGAGGCGCTCTCCGGGGCCTCGGTCTTGTAGAAGCGGCCGAGGTTGATGGAGCCGAGGTTGCAGGAGGAGTAGGGCAGAAGCCACTGCTCGCCGCAGGGGTTCGTGGCCTCGTACTGCCCGAGCTGCGGCACCTGGTTGTCGGCGTTGGCGCGGTCGATGAAGAGCATCCCCGGCTCGCCGTTCTTCCAGGCGTAGTGGATGACGAGGTCCAGGATCTCGCCATAGGTCCAGTACTGCGCCTCGGGATCAGGCGCGCCGGCGGCGTAGGCCTCGTAATCGGCCCGGCTGATGCGCCGGCCCCCCGGTTCCAGGCGGCGCAGCCAGGCGCGCTGCTGGTTGCGCGGGTTGACGACCACCGCCGGCTCGGCCGGGTGCTCGGTGGCGGTCTTCATCCACTCCTCGGTGACGGCCACGGAGACGTTGTAGTTCGTCCAGCGCGTGAGGTCGTCCTTGGCGCGGATGAACTCCACCACGTCCGGGTGGCTGCAGTGCAGGACGCCCATGTTGGCGCCGCGCCGGAAGGCACCCTGCTGAATGGCGTCGGTGCCGGCGGAGTAGGCATCGATGAAGGACAGCGGCCCGCTGGTCTGGCCGCCGGAGCTGGCGACGATGTCGCCGTCGGGACGCAGACGCGAGAAGGAGAAGCCGGTGCCGCCGCCGGCCTTCTGGATCTGGGCGACATGCTTGAGGGTGGTGAAGATGCCGTCGATGGAGTCCTCGACCGGCAGGACGAAGCAGGCCGAGAGCATCCCCATCTCGCGGCCGGCGTTCATGAGGGTCGGCGAGTTCGGCATGAAGGTGCCGGTCGCCATGAGTTCGTAGTAGCGGCGCGCCCAGTGCATGCCGCCGGTCTCGGAGCGCTCGAACTCCGGCGCCGCCACGGCGCAGGCCACCCGCCAGAAGAGCTCCTTGGGGGTCTCGACGACCTCGCCGGTGATCTTGTCCTTCTTCAGGTAGCGGTTCGCCAGCACCTTCTCGGCGTTGGCGGTCAGCACCGGATCCGGCAGGTCCCGGGGCATCCCCGGTGCCGCAGCGCCGCCCGCCTGGGCCTGCCGTTGGCGGCGCATCTTCGCCGCGGCCTTCTTCACGTCCCCACTGGGCTTCATACGGCTTCTCGTGTCCTCTCTGGCTCCTGGGCTGGCGAACGCAAGTCGCGCCATACCAGCCGGTTACGATGGGAAGGGTGGTCTCGGAGCGGCCGGGCCCCAACCAGCGGTGCGTCTCCCGGCCGGACGTTCGAGCCTACCCCTCGTCAGGGATCCGGGCAACGGCCTCTCCCCAGATTTGGCGGGCATCGAGGGAGACAACACCAACATGTTGTGGACCTCCGGGGGAAGGGCTGTGGAGAAACCGTCAGCCGGCGGTGGACGCCGCCGCGGCCGCCAGGAGGGCCTCCACGGCGCGGGCCGGGAGCAGGTCCCGCCCGCAGCGGAAGTGTCCTTCCGGGCAGGACCTGCGGCCGTGGATGCCGCAGGGGCGGCAGGCCAGGCCCTCGACCTCGAGGACCCGGTCCCGGGGGCCGCGCGGGGCGAAGCCAAAGGCAGGAAGCGTGCTGCAGTAGAGGGCGACCACGGGGATGCCGGCGGCGACCCCCAGGTGCATGGGGGCGCTGTCGTTCGTGAGCAGGGCTGCACAGCGGCGCAGAACGGCGAAGGACTCGCGCAGGCTGGTGCAACCGGCGAGGAGGCGCACCTGTCCCTCCTCCTCGGGCGCCAGGCCGCTCTCGAGGAGGACCTCGGCACAGAGATCCACGTCCTCGCGGCCTCCGAGGAGGACGCAGGAACGGCCGGCCCGGACCAGGCTCCGGAGGACGGTCGCGAAGTGCTCCCGGGGCCAGCGCTTGGTCGTCCACAGGGAGCCGGGCGCCAGGGCCACGGCGCCGGGCTCCGGCAGGAGCTCCCGCGCCCGGGCCTCCTCGGCCGGTCCGGGATACAGGCGCGGCGGCTCCCAGGCACCGCCGCCCACGAGTTCCAGGTTGCGCTCGATCTCGTGGAGCTCGGGCCGGTAGCGGACCCGGCGGCTGTAGAGCCAGGCGCCGGACGCGTCGTGGAAGCCGGTGCGCTCGGGGATGCCGGCCAGGCGCAGGAGAGCGGCAGTCCGCCAGGAACGGTGGCTGCAGAGAGCCCGGGCATAGCCGCGGCGGCCCAGGCGCCGGGCGGTGCGCAGGAGCCCGCACGGCCCCCGGTCGGCGCCGCGCTTGTCGAAGACCAGGATCTCGCGCAGATCCGGGTGGCCGCGCAGGACCTCGGCGCCGCCGGGGGAGGTCAGGAAGTCCACGGGCGCCTCGGGCCAGCGCCGCGCCACAGCGCGCACCAGGGGCTCGGCGCAGAGGACATCCCCCAGAAAGGAAGTGTCCACGATCAGGGTCGCGCCCCCGGCAGCGGCCACGCCTTCGCTCCTCAGTCCTCCCCGCCCGGCTCCGCAGTCGGCAGGAGCACCCGCCAGGCACCGCTTCGCAGGTCCACCGCCACGATGCGATGGTGGTTCGTGTCGGCGACGTAGAGAGTGTCCCCGGCCACATCCAGGCCACCCGGCTCCCAGAAGCTCAACCCTCCCCCGGCGGAGGGCTCCGGCTCGCCGCTTCCGTAGAGGCTCTCGCAGGAGGGCGCCTCCGGATCCACGCGCTTGATCTTGTTGTTGTAGGTGTCGGCGACGAGGAGGTGGCGTCCGTGGACGGCGACTCCAAGGGGATGCTGGAGGAGAACCTCGCCCGGGCCGCCGTCGCGGTCCCCGAAGTCGAAGAGGCCGGTCCCGAAGAGGGTCACGACGCGCCCCGCATCCAGGTCCACGTAGCGCAGGGCGCTGACCTCGCTGTCGGCGAACCACAGGCGCCGCCCCTGGAGCGCGAGCCCGCTGGGCTGCGCGAGGGCGGCGGAGGCGCGCAGGCTCAGGCGTGTGAGCGGACCCTGCGGACGCGCCCGGCCGTCCACGATGTTCTCCCAACCGCTGCCGGCCAGGAGCTCGATCCGCCCCGTGGCAGGATCGAAGGTCCAGAGTTGATGGCAGCCGGCCATGGCGACATGGAGGCGCCCGCCGTCGGGCTCCAGGGCCCAGGGGCTGTTCAGCTCCTGCTCTCGCGCCGGCCCCTCCCGCGGGCGCCCCCGCGCCTGCGCACCGGTCCCCGCCACCGTCTCGACCCGTCCACTCGAGAGATCGATGCGGCGCAGGGCGTGGTTGTCCGTGTCCGCCACATAGAGTGCCCCGCCGAGGACAGCCAGACCCTGCGGATTGTGGAAGCGGGCCTCGGCGGGAGTGCCGTCGCGCAGACCGGACTCGCCCAGGGCACCGAAGGCGCGCAGGATGCGGCCGCTGGCGGGATCCACCTCGAGGACCTCGTGGCCGCTGCTGTTGCTCACATAGAGGCGTCCTTCATGGAAGCGCAGTTTCCCGGGATAGCGCAGGCGCCCCGAAGGCGTCTCCTCCAGACGCGGACGGAGCGGCGCCGGCGCCAGGTTTCCCTTCTCCCGGTGCCGGTCGAGGAGGCTGCGGATCTCGGCACGCAAGGTCTCGTAGTGCCCCTCGCCGCTGAGCTGACGCACCACCCGTCCCTCCGGATCCACCAGGACCAGGGTCGGCCAGGCACGGACGGCAAAGCTCCGCCAGATGCGCATGTTCTCGTCCACCACCACCGGGTGCCGGATGTGGTAGCGCTTCATGGCCTCACGGATGTTGCGGGGGTCCGACTCCTGCTCGAACTTCGCCGAGTGGACGCCGATGACGAGGAAAGGCTCCTCGCGGAACTCCTCCTCCAGGCGCTCCAGATCCGGGAGGATGTGCATGCAGTTGATGCAGCAATAGGTCCAGAAGTCGAGGAGGACGACCTGGCCGCGCAGATCCTCCTTCCAGGAAGCGAGGGGCCGGTCCGTGTTCAGCCATTCGCGGCCGACGAGGTCGGGGGCGCGGACGAAGGCGTCGGGTTCCTGGGCCATGCGGGCGGGCGCCTCCGGGGCGCAGGCGAGGAGCAGGGACAGGGGGGGCAGGAAGCGCATCGGTAGCCGGGGTCTCGCGCTCCGCAGGCTATCATTCCGCCTTCCGACCTCCCGGCGGACCCGCGCCATGCCGTCCTCGCTCCCCGTCCCCGGCAGCCGGCGTGAGGTCCTCCTCCTCGCCTGGCCGATCGGCGTCTCCATGATCTCCTACACCCTCAAGGGGGTGGTGGACGCCCTCATGGTCGGGCGCCTCGGGGTCGAGGCCCTGGCGGGGATGGGCCTGGCGACGGTCCTGTCCTTCACCGTCCTGGCCTTCGCCATGGGGCTCTTGCGCGGGCAGAAGAGCCTCATCAGCCAGCATCGGGGCGCCGGTGACCCCGCCCGCGGCCTCTCCTTCGGCGCCCAGGCCTTCTATCTGGCCGCCCTCCTCGGCCTGGGCACCCTGCTGCTTTCGCAGGCCGTGCCGGCGCTCTTCCCGCGGCTGCCCGGCACCCACGACCTGAGCCCCGAGGCCCGGAGCATGGCCGCCTCCTATCTCGAGGTGCGGCTGCAGTGGTCCCTGCCCTATCTCCTGGCCCTGAGTCTGGCCGAGTACTACCGGGCGACGGAGCGGACGCGCCTGCCCATGGCCGCCGACCTCCTGGCCCACCCCCTGAACATCCTCTTCAACTGGGCCCTCATCTTCGGCCACCTGGGGCTGCCCCGCCTCGGCGTGCGCGGCGCCGCCCTGGGAACCGGGCTCGCCGACAGCGTCTCCCTGGCCCTGCTCCTGGGCCTCGGCGCCGGGCTGCGGCACCGCACCCCGGCCTGGGCGGAGCTGCGGCCGCACTGGAAGCGCCTGCGCCGTGTCTTCGAGGTCGGCTTCGCCCTCGGCTTCCAGTTCTTCCTCGAGGTCACGGCCTTCAGCCTGGCCACGGTGTTCATCGCCGAACTCGGAGACATCGCCCTGGCCGCCCACAATGCTTCGATCCAGATCCTGCACTTCTCCTTCATGCCGGCGGTGGCCCTCGGCGATGCGGGCTCGGTACTCGTGGGACGGTCCGTGGGCCGGCGCGACTGGTCGGCGGCGGAGCGCGCCCTGCGCAGCGTCCTGCAGCTGACCGTACCCCTCATGGGCGGCATGGGCCTGGTCTTCCTCCTGGCCGGCGCCCCCCTGCAGCGGCTCTTCCTGCACCACGCCGACCCGGGTTTCGAGGCCCGGGCGGTGACGCTCGGGGCCGGGATCCTGGCGGCGGGCGCCGTCTGGCAGCTCGCCGACGCCCTGCAGATCGCCTACCGCTTCGGACTGCGCGCGGCCGGCGACCACCGCTGGGTCATGCGCACCGGCATCCTCTGCTCCTGGGGGCTGTCGGTGCCGCTCCTCTACCTCGCCGTGCACCACTGGGGCATGGGGCCGGTGGAGGTCTGGCTGCTCTGGAGCGCGGAGCTCTACCTCGGCGCCCTGCTCTTCCGCAGGCGCTGGCGCAGCGGCGTCTGGCGTGAGAAGAGGCTGGTGGAGGAAGGGCCCCCCCCGCCTCAGCCGCCTCCACCTCCGGTCTCCGCCCCCTGAAGGGCGGCGCCAAGATCCGCGGGGCGCAGCCCACGGCGCCAGCGCCCGAAGCCGAAGGGCGAGGGCTCGAAGGGCGCCAGAGGGCGGACGTCGGCGGTCTCCGGGATCCGGTCCTCGAGGCCCAGCGCCCAGTAGATGGCGTTCACGAGGAGGCGGCGGCTGTCCTCGGCGGCGAGGTCCCGGGCCGCGCCCAGGGTCGAGCAGACGACCCGCGCCGGACCGCCCGGGGACGTCCAGGTGCGGGTCCAGAGGAGGGGCATGGGCGGGTCGTTGCGGCCGTCCTCGACGGGCGGGTCGCCAGGGTCCATGCCCTGGAGGACGAGGCCGCGCAGGACGACCGTCGTCCCGGCCGGCAGATCCCGCACCGCGTAGACGTCCGTCGGTCCCCAGACACCCGGCCCGACCCCGCGCAGGATGGGGTGGCGCCGGGCCGCGGCATCGGGGACGCCGCGGGTGGACTCACGGCCGTGGACGCCGTGGTGGGCGACCCAGGTCTCGCCCAGGACCTGGCGGCCGAAGCCGCCGGGCCACTCGCGGCTGTCCCAGGACCAGCGGGCGTAGGGCGACTCCGGGCGCCGGCGGTAATCGAAAGCGTGCGTCGCGGTCCGCAGACCGACCAGCGGCCGCCCGGACCCGACATAGCGCACGAAGTGCGCCATCTGCTCGTCGGGCCACTCCCGAAAGCGCAGGAACACGACGCAGAGATCGGCCTCCTCCAGGGCCTCGAGGCCGGGCATCCAGGTCTGCTCGTCCGGGTCGATCTCCCCGGTCTCCGGGTCCAGGGAGAAGAGGACCGTGCAGCGAAAGCCGTGGCGGCCGGCGAGGATCGAGGCCAGGAGGGGGAGGGCCTCCTCGCTCCGGTACTCCTCGTCGCCGGCGAGGAAGACGATGTGGCGGCCCTGACCCGGGCCGGGGCCAGCGGGCTCCAGGACGAGCCCTGGAGAGACCGCCGGCGCGGGAGCGGGCTCCCGGGCGGCGGCCGCGGGCGGATCGGGCTCCTGCTCCCGGGGCTCGAGGCCGGAGACCCCGGCCATGATCCCCAGGAGAGAGGCGGCGAGGGCGGCCACGCGGCCTCAGGCAGAGGGGGCCTGGCGCTTGCGGATCCGCTCCACGACCTCGCCGGGCTCGGGGAAGCGGTCCCCCTCGGCGTGCTTGCTGAAGACCAGCTCGCCGTCCACACGGACGTCGAAGATGCCACCCCGGCCCTCGAGGAGTTCGGGCTCCACGGCGAGGGCCTCCCGGAGTTCGGCGGCCAGACCGGCCGCCTTGGGGTGGTAGTTTCACTGGACGCAGTACTCGATGGAGACGTGCATGGCCGGATTCTAGGCCCCGAAGGAGGAAGTTCCAGGGCCGGATTCCGGCCCCGAAGGGCCCGCAGCGGCCCCGCTCCGCACTTGCCCGGGCAGGATGCTGCTTTCCTTTCAACGCCGCCCGGGCGCCTTCCGTTACCGAAACCCCCTGTCTTTTTCTCGCGGAGGGCCGATCATGAAGGCGGCCCCCGGGCCTCCCCCGCCATGATCCGCGTCCGCCTCGACTCCCGCGCCGGCCTCCGCGCCCTGCCGCTGCTCCTCGGCTCCGGCCGCACCGTGGCCCTCCGCAAGCCCCCCGAGGAAGAGAACCAGGGGGTCCTGGAGGACCGTTCCCGCCGCCTCCTGGCTGCCCAGCGCGGTCTCCCGGCCCCCGCCCCGCGCCGCCGGCGCCGCCGCTGTCACCACGCCAGCCTTTTCGGCTGGGTGCTGCCCCGCGGCCGCCGGGAACTCCGGACCGAAGAGGTCCTGCTGCGGGATCCCGATCCCTGCCTCTGCGGTCTCGCCGAGGGCTGAGGCTCAGCCGCCCTCGCGGGCCCGGCCGCACTGGCCGCAGAAGCGCGCATCCGGCGCCAGGGGACTGCCGCAGCCCGAGCAGAAGGCTTCGCGGGCAGCAGCCTCGGCCGCCGGTGCCTCCAGGCTCTGGCCGCAGGCGCTGCAGAAGCGTCCCGGCGGCACTACCGCCTGGCAGGCGGGGCAGCGCAGGCCCGGTGCGGCCGGCGCCAGGGTGTGGCCGCCGCGGTGGTCCTGGACCAGCAGTTGCGCCAGGCCGATGCCGACCCCGAGGCCGGCGCCGCCCAGGAGGCCGCCGGCCGCCTCGCCGCCGGCGCTTCCTCCCCCCTCGGCCATGCCCTCGCCGGCGCCCAGGAGCGCCTTGCCCGCGGCAAACTCCTTGTAGGCGCCGACACCGCCGACCGTACGCAGGTAGGCGGCGTCGGTGTAGAGGCGCTTGAGGGTGACAGCATCCTCCTCGTCCATGCCGACGACGAAGTTGCCCAGGCGCACGATCTGGATGCCGTAGGGCTGGACATGCTGCTGCAGGCCGGCGAGGACCTCCTGCTCGACCTCCTCCGTATAGGCTCCCGAGGTCACGTCCAGAAGCGGCCACTTGTTCTTGACCAGGAGCTCGCCGATGCGGTCGCGGATGACCTTGAGGACCTGCTCCTTCATCCAGGAGCGCACCAGCCAGGGCTCGGTCCGGCCCATGCCGACGAGGCCGGTGATGAGGCGTTCGGGGTTCTCGACGCGGAAGGCGAACTCGCCGTGCACCAGGAGTTCGGCGGGCACGCCGCTCTTGGGATCTTCGACGTGGCCGACGCGGCCGCCGAACTTCACCCCCGGGTGCTCACGGGTCGAGACGAAGAAGACCTCGGCGATGAAGACGTTGCCGCCGGTGAAGCTGTCGATGAGGTTCGACAGAAACGGCAGGTTGGAGCTGTCCAGGGTGTGTCGCCCCGGCGGCAGGACCGCCTGGATCTTCCCGTCCCGGAAGAAGACCGCCACCTCGTCCGACTCCACCGTGAGCTGGGACTTCATGGGGATGGTCGGGTCCGGGTGCTTCCAGACGACATGCGCCTTGGCGTCGTCCGGCCGGGCGACCATCATCTCGCCCACGCCGCGCTTGAACCAGTCGAGAACTCCCATGCTGCTGCTCCTGATGAGGGGTGGAGGGCCGGCGTCCTGGCCCGTCCGGGACTGCTACGCTCAAGATAGGCGCGTCTGCGATGAAGGACCAGGAACCCCCGGTGAAGGCAACGGAGACCGAGGCCGAGAGCCCGAGGGTGGAGTTCCCCTGCGACGGCTGCGGTGCTTCCATGACCTGGGATCCGGAGGCCGATGCGCTGAGCTGTGCCTGGTGCGGCCAGGTGAAGCCCGTTCCCCGCGCCGAGGGCACGATCCTGGAACGTCCCCTGGCGGCGGCGGCCGGGCTGCGCCGCGGCCTGGCCGCGGAGGGGTTGCGCGTCGCCCGCTGCGGCAACTGCGGGGCCCGGGTCACCTTCGCGGAGCGCTCCACCGCGGAACGCTGCGTGTACTGCGGCTCGCCCCAGGTCCTGGCCCAGGAGGCGAACCGGGAGGTCCTGCGGCCCGAGTCCCTGATCCCCCTGGACCTCGGCCGCGAGCAGGCCGTTCGGGCCTTCCGGCGCTGGCTGCGCGGGCTCTGGTTCCGGCCGGCCGCCCTGAAGCGGCTGAAGGACTTCGACGCTACCGGCGTGTACGTCCCCTTCTGGACCTTCGACTGCGCCGTGCATTCGGAGTGGTCCGCCGACGCAGGCTACTACTACTACGTCACCGTCCCCCACACGGTGACCGTCAACGGCAGGCCGCGGGTGCGGATGCGGCGCGAGCGCCGCATCCGCTGGGTGCCCGCCTGGGGCGAGCGCGACGACCTCTTCGACGACCTCCTGATCCCGGCCTCCGCCGGCCTGCCGCCGGCGCTCCTGGAAGAGCTCGGCGAGTACGACCTTTCGGCCCTGGTTCCCTACCGGCCGGAGTACCTCGCCGGATGGCGCGCCGAGGAGTATGCCGTCGGTCTGGAAGAGGCCTGGCGCGCAGGTCAGCGGCGGGTGGAGTCGGTGCAGGAGGAGCGCTGCGCCGGCGACGTGCCGGGGGACACGCACCGTTTCCTCCGCGTCCACAACCGCATCCGGGAGGTGCGCTGGAAGCACCTCCTGCTGCCGGTCTGGAGCATCCAGTACTCCTACCGCGGCGAGGTCTACACCGTCCTCGTGAACGGCCAGAACGGCCGCGTCGTCGGCCGCGCCCCTTGGAGCTGGCCGCGGATCCTCGCGGCGTTCCTCCTCCTGGCCGCCGCCGGCCTGGGCCTCCTGGCGCTGCTCCGGACTCGGGGCTGAGCCTGAGGCCGGCCGTAACCCTCTTGTCTGGCGATGGATCGGGCTGCGGCCCCGGCCCGGATCCGGGGCCTGCGGCCTCGCGCCGGGAAAGGCCCCCGAGATCTCCGGACGGGGTATAGTGGAAGCGTGTCGCGGGAGTGCTCCGCTGGGAGGGAGCCTCCCGGACGACATGGGTTGGACTTACTGAGACTCTGAGGCAACGGTCTCCTTGCGAGACCTGGGCGGGATCGAGCGCAAGCGCGGTCCCGCTCTTTGCTTTGCCCGCTGCACCGGGCCGCCGCCCGGGTGCCGGTGCCGCGCCCGCAGGTTAGGATCGCAGCGTGCCCTTCTCCCCCGCCGCCGAGCCTGAGGCTCTGCCGCATACGCAGCTCGCGCCTCGCTGGCAGTTGATCCTTCTGGACGACGACGACCACAGCTACGAATACGTCGTCACCATGCTCACCCGGATCCTCGGGATGTCCGCGACCGAAGCCTGGGAGCACGCCCGGGAGGTGGACACGACCGGGGCCTCCGTCGTGTTCACCGGGCCCCGGGAACAGGCCGAGTTCCATCAGGAGCGCATCCACGCCTGGGGACCGGACCCGCGCATCGCCCGCTGCGCCGGTTCCATGACCGCCTGCCTCGAACCCCTGGACTGAAGGGGCGCGGGCGGCACCGGTCCAGCAGCCGGGGCAAAGGGGAACGGCCCCGCGGCCAGGACCGCGGGGCCGTCAGGGCACGAGGCCCGGAACGGATCAGAAGAAGAACCAGCTGATCACATTCGACACGGTGCAGGTCGTGTCATCGAGGGCCTGGAGCTGAATGATCCGGCCGCTCGCGTTCGCGGGCACATTGGCACTGAGGGTGGCGTTGCCGCTGCCGTCGGCGATGGCGGTGCCGCCGATGCGGGCGTTGGCAAGGCCCCAGTTGGCGCCGCAGCCCGTGGCCGAGCTGCCCTGGCTGAGACTCCAGGCGTAGGTGACCTGGCCGCCCGGGGTCGCGTTGGTGGCGGTGAAGCTGTTCACCTGGCCCGCCAGACCCGGAACCGGGTTCTGCAGGGTGAAGGTGCCGCCGCCGCCGCCGGTGTTGCAGCCGGCATCCAGGCAGTTGCGGGAGTTCTTGAAGTTGGTGATGGAGTTGATGGAGGTCTGACCGAACTGGGTCATGTCTCCGCAGCAGCTCCACACGCAGGCGCACATGATGCGGCAGTCGTTGCAGTTGTTGTTGCAGGAGCCGCCGTTGCAGTGGTCCGCGTCCCAGTTGTGACCCAGCTCATGGGCCATGACACCGGCGACGCTGGTGTGGTCGTTGGTGTAGTTCCAGGTAACGCCGTAGCCCCAGGTCATGTCGCAGATGACACCGAGGTAGGCCACGCCGATGACGCCACCGACGTTCTTCCCGGAAAGCATGTGGGCGATGTCCCGCTGCACGCCGGTCTGGTTGGAACGCCACTCGTTCACGAACTCGTTCAGGACTCCGTCGTAGGTGTTCGAGCTGTAGGGGTCGTTCGGGTTGTCGCGCACGATGATCGTGGTGATCTGGTAGCAGATCTCCACGTCGCGCTCGTAGTACCCGTGGACGGTGTTCGTCAGAGCCTCGATGTCGTCAATCGTGGCCTGGACGTTCGAGCCGTTGTCCTGGAAGTACTCGTAGTCGGTGTCGAAGGCGATCTCGCAGGTCTCGAGGTTCTGCCCCGCGAACTGCGTGCGGCTGCCGGCGCCAGCCTGGCCGGCGTCGTCGTCATGGTCGTGGACCTGACCGCCCTGGCCGCCGCCTTGCTGCGACTGGCCGTTGCCGTTCTGGTACTTCCAGTGGGTCGGCGGGACGATCGGATCCGGGCACTGCGTGATCTGGGGCTGGATTGCATCCTTGGCACGGTAGACCACATGCGCCTTCGGGCCGAAGCTCGCGTCGTACTCGTCGGCGGGCATGATGCCGTAGAGCGGCGAATCCTGGCCCAGCCAGATGGAGCCCTCGAGCTGCCCGTCGATCAGGCTGACAGCAATCAGGGAGCCGGGGAGCTCCGCGAACTCGCCCCGGTAGGTCTTGGGGCCGTCCACTTCGACCGGAACAAGCTCGCCGTCCCGGGGCACGAGGACCTGGAAGTTCTCGCTGCGCTGGCTGAAGGGGTAGAGGAAGGCATTCACGGGGAAGCCGTCGATGGCCAGCTGGACCGGGAAGGCCTGGCCGGCTTCGGCCGGCAGGTCCAGCTGGACGACGGTGTAGTCCATGAAGTGGTCATCGAGGCCGCTCTGTGCAGACGCGGTCCCCGCAAGCAGAACCGTGCACAGGCTCAGGGCAAGGGGTCTCATGGGTCGGGGATCTCCTGGGTGGGTAGGGACCCGGCGCCGAGCCAGGGGCCGACTCCGCCGGGGTCGCATGAAGATGGTTCAGGGGACAAGGGAATTCTATGCCGCAAGTCCAGGATCGGCGGAAAGCCTGAGGGCTCCGCAGGCCTCCGGGGCGGGAGTTTCCCGTCCCGCCCGGCCGAGAGGCGGCATGGGCGGGCGCCAGGGGAGGGGCCGCATGTGCCATAAACAATAGAAATCCATTGTTATGGCAGGATCTCGAGGCCAACCGCAGCGCTGCTCCTGGACCAGAGACCGCTGCTCTCAAGGACCACGGCCGCGAAGTGGAAGGTGGTGCCGATGAAGGAGGCGGTGCTGCCTGGAGCGGCCGTGAACACCGAGGATCCGTCCCCGGCAGCATCCAGGACACCCGAAGCCCCCGTGAAGAAGGAGGCCGGAAGTCCCGGGGCAATGGACAAGCCCAAGATATTGTCCCAGGTCAGGGGCACCGCCAGAGTCCCGAACCAGGACGGGCCCATGCCGCTTGCGCTCGCGAGCAGGAGGTAGCCCTTGCCGGCCTCCTCCACAGGGAAGTCCAGGGTGAAGACGACGCTTCCGCCGGCGGCGTCGCTCAGTTCCCGGCGGTCGGAGAAGAGATGGGGATCGAAGCTGTAGATGAAGCAGCCGCCGACCTCGTCCACCCCCCAGAGGAGGCGCTCCGTACAGGCGGCGAAGTCGGCACGGCCGTCGCCGTTGAAGTCCTGGAGGACCCGGGAGCGGCCCATGTGGGCGTCTTCGAAGGGGCCCAGGTGGCTGGCCAGGAGCCGGCGCGTGCGGCCGGAGCAGAT
>JALUUN010000199.1 GCA_027021325.1 Planctomycetota bacterium | reverse complement strand
ACCGGCGAGCCGCTGGAAGCAGGGAGCGGGGAGGGCAGAACCGGAACGGAAGGGAGGGAGGCGGAAGCCGGGTCCGGCCGGGTGCGGACAGAAGGCGCCGGCCTCACTCCTCTGGACGCGGACTCGAGCCAGCTGGAAGCCGTCCATGCAGCCGCCCGCGGCGAGAGCTTTGTCCTCGAAGGGCCCCCCGGCACCGGCAAGTCCCAGACGATCACCAACCTCATTGCCCACGCCCTGGGCGAGGGCCGCCGCGTCCTCTTCGTCTCCGAGAAGCGCGCCGCCCTGGACGTCGTGCACCGGCGCCTCGAGGCGGCGGGCCTGGGCCCCTACTGCCTGGAGCTGCATTCAGACAAGGCGCGCAAGATCGAGGTCGTGCGCCAGCTCGGAGAAGCCCTGGAGACGGCCGCCGTGGAGCCCCCTTCGGGTTGGGAAGAGCACCTCCAGGAGCTGGAACGGGAGCGGGCGGCCCTGGACGCCGTGGCCGAGGCTCTGCACCGGCGCCGGCCCCTCGGCCGGAGCCTCTACGAGGCCGCTTCGGAACTCCTGGAGGAGGGCGAGGAGCTCGCGCCGGAGCTCCTGGGCGGGGAAGGCCTGGGTGAGGCGGCCGCGGTGACCGAAGGCGGCGTGAAGCTGCGTCTGGAGGTCCTGCAGGAACTGGAGGCCCTGGGCGCCGAAGCCGGCTCCGACCCCCTGCGTTCCCCGTGGCGGGGCGTCGGGCTGGATTCCTGGAGTCCGGCCACGGGCCGCTCGGCCCTGGAGCGCTCCGCGGCCCTGGACGCGGCGGCAGAAAGACTGCGCGACGCCCTGGCAGGGCTCCTGCCTGGCGAGGAGGAGCCGCCGCTCGCGGCCCTGGCGGCGGCACTGCCCGTTCTGGCCTCCGTCCTCGACCAGGAACCGGGGGCGCGGATCGCCCGCCTCCTGGAGCGGGCCGCCGCGGAGGAGGAGCGCGCCTCTCTCGAGGCCCTCCTCGATCTCCTGGAGGAGCGGAACCGCCTGCGCCGCGACCCCGGCGAGGCCTTCGACCCGGGCGCCCTGCGCCAGGACCTGGACGAGTGGATCGCCGAGGCCCGCGGCGCCGCCGCCAGCTTCTGGCCGCTGCGCGTCCTTGCCACCTTCCGTCTGCGCCGCCGGCTGCGGGGCCTGGCGCGTTCGCCCCTGCCGCGCCGGGCCGAGGCGCTGGTGCCCCTGCTCGAGGAGCTGCGCCGGCTGCGCGAGACCGAGGAGGCGGTAGCGGGCCGCGCCGAGGCGGGCCGGGCGGCCTTCGGCGAAGCCTGGGAGGACGGCGAGGCGGATCCCGCCGTCCTGCGCCGAGCCCTGAAGGCGGCCGGAGAAGCCTGCCGGGCGGTCACCGCCCTCGGCGAGGCCGGTGCCGGCAGTCTCGAGGACTGGGCGCGCCTCCTGGAGAGCCGCGGCGCGGATCTCGCTGCCGCCGCCCGCGCTCTCGCGGCCTTCGAGGCCGCCCGTGACGCCGAGGCCGAGCTCCTGAAGACGGAGCCCGATCAGGCCTGGCGGCCGGCGGAGGTGGGCTGGCTCTCCCGCCTCCGGGAGATCGCCGGAGCCCGGGCCGCCGATCCCGGTGGCCTGCGCGCCCGGGCGGCCTGGGTCCGCGCCCGCCGCCGCGCCGCGGAACTCGGCCTGGAAGCCCTGACCGCTGCCCTGGAGTCCGGCACCCAGCCGCTGGCGGGCCTCGGGCGCCGCTGGGAGCGGGGCCTGCTGCGCTGGTGGCTGGAGAGCCATCTGGAGACGGAGGCGGTCCTGCGCGACGACTTCGGTGCCGAACGCCGGCACCGGGTGCAGCGCTTCCGCGACCTGGACGCCCGCCACCAGGAGCTCGCCGCCGGGGTCCTCCGGGCGCGGCTCGCCGCCCGCGTACCGCGGCCGGAGCGCTCGGCGGAGCGCAGCGAGGTCGGGATCCTGCAGCGCGAACTGCAGAAGAAGCGGCGGCACCTGCCGCCCCGGCAGCTCTTCGCTCGCATTCCGAACCTCCTGCCCCGCCTCAAGCCCTGCTTCCTCATGAGCCCTCTTTCGGTGGCGGCCTGTCTCGATCCCGATCTGGAGGACTTCGATCTCGTGGTCTTCGACGAGGCCAGCCAGATCCCGGTCTGGGACGCCGCCGGCGCCATCGCCCGCGGCCGCCAGGTCGTGGTCGTCGGCGATACCCGGCAGCTGCCGCCCACCACCTTCTTCCAGCAGCTTGAACCCGAGGACGGCGAGGAGGAGGACGGGCTCGAGGATCTCGTCGAACTGGAAAGCATCCTCGACGAGTGCCATGCCGCCGGCCTCCGTTCCCGGCGTCTGCGCTGGCACTACCGCAGCCGGCACGAGAGCCTCATCGCCTTCAGCAACCACTACTACTACGAAGGCCGGCTGTGGACCTTCCCCGCCCCGGCGGAGCGGGACCCGCGTCTCGGCGTCTCCTTCCACCGCGTCGCGGACGGTCTCTACGAAAAGGGCGGGGCTCGCTGGAACCGGCCGGAAGCGCGTGCCGTGGTGGCCGAGATCCTGCGCCGCCTGCGCGACCCGGAGGAGCGCCGGCGCAGTCTGGGGGTAGTCTGCTTCAATCAGCCCCAGCAGCGTCTGGTCGAGGACCTCCTCGAAGAGGCCCTGCGCCAGGAGCCCGAACTCGAGGCCTTCCTCGACTCGGACGGGGAGGAGCCGCTCTTCGTCAAGAACCTGGAGAACGTCCAGGGCGACGAGCGTGATGTCATCCTGTTCTCCGTCGGCTACGGTCCGGACGCCCAGGGGCGCCTGTCCATGAACTTCGGCCCCCTGAACCGCGAGGGCGGCGAGCGCCGCCTCAACGTGGCCGTCACCCGGGCGCGGGAACAGGTACAGGTCTTCGCCTCCCTCTCTCCCGAGGACATCGACCTGAACCGCACCCTGGCCCGCGGCGCGCGCCACTTGAAGGCCTTCCTGGAGTACGCCGAGCGCGGGCCCGCCAGCCTCGGCTCCGCCCGGGAACTCCCCGAGAGCCTG
>JALUUN010000198.1 GCA_027021325.1 Planctomycetota bacterium | reverse complement strand
AGCAGGCCGCGTCAGATCGAGTTCAACCGCCTGAACCTCAGCTACACGGTCCTGAGCAAGCGCAGACTCAAGGAGCTCGTGGACGGCGGGCATGTCGAAGGCTGGGACGACCCGCGCATGCCGACCCTCTCCGGTCTGCGGCGACGCGGCGTGCCGCCCGAGGCCATCCGCGAGTTCTGCGAGCGCATCGGCTACACGAAGGTGGACGGCATCGTGGACATGGCGGTCCTGGAGCACTGCGTCCGTGAGGTCCTGAACCGCAGGGCCGAGCGCCGCATGGCGGTGCTCCGCCCCTTGCGCCTGGTCATCGAGAACTGGCCGGACGGCGAGGTGGACGAAGTCGAGGCGGTGAACAACCCCGAAGACCCGTCCGCCGGCACGCGCAAGCTGCCCTTCAGCGGCGAACTCTGGATCGAAGAAGACGACTTCCGCGAGGAGGCGCCGCGCAAGTACTTCCGCCTGAAGCCGGGCCAGGAGGTGCGCCTCAAGTACGGCTACTACGTCACCTGTACCGGCTACGAGAAGGACGAGAGCGGCCGCGTCACCCTGGTGCGCTGCACCTATGATCCCGAGTCGCGTGGCGGCGGAACCCCCGACAATCGGAAGGTCCGGGGCACGCTGCACTGGGTGAGCGCCGCCCACGCGGTCCAGGCCGAGGTCCGGCTTCTGGACCGGCTGTTCCGGACCCCGGACCCGGACCGCGCTCCGGAGGGCGGGACCTTCCTGGACAACCTGAACCCGCACAGCCTGGAGACCGTGCGCGCCTGGCTGGAGCCTTCCCTGGCCACGGCGGAGCCCGGCCGCCCGTACCAGTTCGAGCGCCTGGGCTACTTCACGGCCGATCCGGCGGCGAGCCGCCCCGGCAGGCCGGTGTTCCTGCGGACCGTGGGCCTCAAGGACTCCTGGGCGAAGATCGCCGCCCGGGAGAAGGGGGCCGGGGCCCGCGGCTGAGAGGCGAACGCGGCCTCAGTCGACCGACACCACTTCCACGTTGAAGTGGAGGGTCTTGCCGGCAAGGGGGTGGTTGAAGTCCAGCTCGACGGTCTCCTCCTTCACCGCCACCACCGTGGCTCGGAAGACATTGTCGCCGCTCTGGCCGGAAACGACCACGCCGGGCTCCAGATCCTCGACGCCGTCGGCGAAGGCCGCCTTCGGCACCTCCTGGACGGCCTCGGGATCGCGCTCGCCGTAGCCCTGAGCGGGCTCGACCACGACCTCCTTGCGGTCACCGGGATTCAACCCGGCCAGCTGGGCCTCCAGGCCAGGGATGATCTGGCCGCGATTGTGCTCGTACTCGAGGGGCTCCTTGCCCTCGCTGGAGTCGATGGTCTCTCCATCTACCGTCAGGGTGTAGTGGAGCTTGACTCGTGAACCGTCCTGAATCAAAAGTCTCTTGGGTCTGGAGGCGCCCCGATCCGCTGCCGAGGGGCAGGGAGGGCGCCCGTCAACCCGCCATTGTAGGGACCGGGCACCCGCTGTGGTGGAGCGGGTCGGGTTTTGCTAGACAGGGTGCCGGTCATGGACGAGATCGCCCGGATCGGCTCCCGGTTCCGGCTCGAAGGGGAGTTCAGCGCCGCGGAGCCCTACGGCGGCGGCCACATCAACGACACCTTCCGGGCCGAGTACCGCCTCCCCGATGGCGGGCGTATCCGCTACCTGCACCAGAGGATCAATCAGTCCGTCTTCCCGGACCCGGTGGCGGTCATGGAGAACATCGACCGTGTCTCGGCCTGGCTGCAGCAAAGGATTGCCGAGGAAGGGTTGCCGGATCCGGAGCGGCGCTGCCTGCAGGTCATCCCGACCCGTGACGGCCGAGCCATGTACCTGACCCCCGAGGGCGAGGCCTGGCGCACCTACAACTTCGTGGAGGGGGCCTCGACCTGGGAGGTCGTGCAGTCGCCGGCCATGGCTCGGGAGGCGGCGCGTGCCTTCGGCCGTTTCCAGCGGCTGCTCGTGGACCTGCCCGGGCCGCGGCTGAACGAGGTCCTGCACCGCTTCCACCACACTCCCGAGCGCTTCCAGCAGTTCGAGGACGCCTTCCGCAAGGACCCTCAGGGCCGGGCCGTGGGAGCGTCGCCGGAGATCGAGTTCGCCCTGCGCCGCGTGCCTCTCTGCCACTGGCTCCTGGACCTGTACTACGAAGGGGAAGCGCCGGAGCGTATCACCCACAACGACACCAAGCTCAACAACGTCATGATCGACGACGCGACCGGCGAGGGGATCTGCGTCGTGGACCTGGAAACGGTGATGCCGGGCCTGTCCCTCTACGACTTCGGCGACCTCGCTCGCACGGCCTCGACCCGCGCCTCCGAGGACGAGCAGGATCTGGCCCGTGTCCGGGTGGACCCCGAGCTCTTCCTCGCCCTGGCCGAGGGCTACCTCGCCGAGACCCGCTCCTTCCTCACCGAGGCCGAGCAGGCCCATCTGGTGACGAGCGGTATGGTCATCACCTTCGAGGTCGGTCTGCGCTTCCTGGCCGACCACCTGCGCGGTGACGAGTACTTCCGGATCCACCGTCCGGGCCACAACCTGGAGCGCGCCCGGACCCAGTTCGCCCTGGTGCGGAGCATGGAGGAGCAGCGCCGGGAACTGGAAGAGCTCCTCCACCGGCACCTCGGCCTGCCGCGGCCCTGAGGGCGGGGGCCTACAATCCAGTCCCCGCCGGGCACCGGCATGGAGCAGTACCTCCGCCTCTTCGACTCCCGCTGGCTCGACCCCCTGGTGGCGACCCTGGCCGGCCTCGCCGCCGGCGGGCTTGCCAGCCTGGCGCTGCGCTGGACCCTGGGGCGCCTGGTGCGCCGCACCTCCAGCCCCCTGGACGATCAGATGGTCCAGGTCCTGGCGCGCGCCCTGCGCCTCGGCGGCATCCTCCTCGGCCTGGTCCTGGCCGTGCGCCTGGCCCTGCCCCATCCCGGCGAGGAGGCCCTGCGGCGCACCGTCGAACGCCTGCTCTGGACCATCGGTCTCGTCGCCCTGAGC
>JALUUN010000197.1 GCA_027021325.1 Planctomycetota bacterium | reverse complement strand
AGTTCGCCGTAGGTGTAGGAGCCGCTCGGCGTCCGGCAGCGGCGGACGGAGGCCACCGCCCGTTCGATCATCTCCGCGGGCGCCTCGATCCCGGCCGCACGGGCCCGGTCCAGGGCCACGAGGATGACGCCGGTCGTGAAGCTCATGGAGGTGGAACTCGGTGGCCAGGTCGGGACTTCCCCGAGGCTGAGGTAGCCCCAGCCGCCGTCCAGGCACTGGTAGCGCTCGAGCTTGCGCACCAGCGCCCGGCAGACCTCCTCGGCCCGCCCGCGCCTTGGATCCTCCGGCCGGAGCAGGAGGAAGTCGGCCAGGCCCTGGAGGCCGTAGCCCAGGGCCCAAACCGTGTAGTGCTCCATGCCGTTGGCGCGCTTGACGTTCCACTGCTCGAGGAGGGCGTCCACGCCGCGGGACAGAGAGGCCTCGACCTCGGCGTCCTGGACCGGGCCGTGCAGGAGGGCGCTCACGACCAGGCCGGTGGTGGCCACGCGGAAGGCGTCGTGGGAGCCGGGAACGTCGCACAGGACCTCGATGGGCCGCGGCGACTGGTGGCTGCCCCAGGCGCCGTCCGGGCGCTGGTTCTCGACCAGCCAGGCGGTGGCCTCGCGCAGGACCTCCTCCAGGGGCGGGGTCTCCGGACCGCCTCCGAGGACGAGGGCGAGGAGGGCGATCATTCCTTCTCGTGGGGGAAGAGGACGGTGACACGCATGCCGGGCGCCGCCCAGGGCGGCGGCTCGGCGATCTCGACCACGGCGCGGTACCGGTCCTCGGCCTCGCCAGTGGCCGGCTCGGGGAAGCGGGCGAAGTGGACGGTGCCGAGGACGCGGCTGCCGCCCGCACCGAGGATCTCGACCGCCTTGCCTTCCAGCCCGCCGAAGCGAATCCACTCGCTCACCAGCAGTTCGACCCGGTAGCGGCCGGCCTCCCCGACGCTCAGGAAGTCCTGCCCCGGCTGGACGCGGTCGCCCTCCTTCCAGCGGGCCGGGGCCTCGGCGGAGCCGTGCACGAGCACGCCGTCCCGCGGCGCGCGCAGCTCGAACCAGGCCTCGTCCTCGCGCAGGCGCTGAAGCTCCTTCTCGGCCTCCTCCAGGCGCCGTTCGGCCTCATGCAGCCCGCGCTCGCGGTCCTCGGCCTCCAGGTGGAGCTGCTGCTCCAGGTTCTCGAGTTCGCGTCCGGCGCGCTCCACGGCGCGCTCCAGATCCTCCTGCTTCTCGGGGAGTTCGAAGCGCTCGTGGTACTTGCGGCGGTCCTCCTGGAGTCCGAAGGAGGCCTGGCTGCGCTCCAGGTTGCGGCGCGAGCGCTTGAGGACGATTTCCTCGGTGGCGTCCACGAGTTCGTCCTCGGAGTACATGGCCTCGAGCTGGGCCAGTTCGTCCTGGGCGTCCTCGAGGGAATCCAGGCTGCGGGCGCGGCTGAGCTCCGCGGAGCGGCGGTCGAACTCCCGCTCGAAGCGCTCGAAGCGCTCGAGCTTCTCCCGGGCGCGGACCAGGTTCCGGGCCGCCTCCTCACGGCGGAGTGCGGCCCGGCGTTCGTCCAGGGAGGCACGGAGGCGTGCCTTCTCGAGTTCCCAGCGGGCCTCCTCGACGGCGCGCTCGGCCTCCTCCATCGCTTCCTCCCAGCCCTCGCGCTCGAACCGGGCCACGACCTCGCCCTCGCGGACCGGCGCGCCGTGGCCGGCGACGTCCACGAGTTCGAAAGGCCCCTGCCAGGCCTCGGGGTCCAGGCGCAGGATCTCGAGATCCTCCGGGACCAGGCGCCCGAAGGCGGATTGGGGCGGCTGCGGAACGGCCGGCGCTTTCTCCGCCGGGGGGAGGGAGGAAGGAGCGCCCAGGGCGGCGGCGCCCAGGACCAGAGGAGCGGAAAGGAGCAGACGGGTTCGCATGGCATGTTCCTCCACGAAAGCGTTCCCCGAGTGTAGACGGCGGAAGGGAGGTCTCCCTTGCGGGGTTTTCCCCAGGGGCTAGAGCGCGGTACCCCCCTCCTTCGGCTGGAACCCGCCATGACCACAACCGCCTTCGGTCCCGAGACTTCCCTGGGCGACCTCGTCGCCGCCCGGCCCCGCGCCGCCGTCGTCCTGGTGCGCTACGGCCTCGACTTCTGCTGTGGGGGCGGCCAGAGCCTCCAGGAGGCCTGCGATCGCGAGGGGCTGGACCCGGCCCGGATCCTGGCCGAGATCGAGGCCCTGCCCGCGCCGGAGGAGCCCCTGCGCGACTGGCGCGAGGCCCCTGTGGAGGAGCTGATCCAGCACATCCTGGACCGCTACCACGAGGCCCACCGCCGGGATCTGCCCGCCCTCCTCGCCATGGCGTGCAAGGTCGAGGAGGTCCACGCGGACAAGCCCTCCTGTCCGCGCGGCCTCGCCGATCTCCTCGCCGAGATGCACGAGGGTATGGAGACCCACATGCAGAAGGAGGAGCGGATCCTCTTCCCCATGATCCTCGCCGGAGCGGGCGCCCTGGCGGCGCCGCCGATCCGGGTCATGGAGGCCGAGCACGAGGAACACGGCCAGCGCCTGAAGCGTCTGGCGGAGATCACCGGCGGTTTCGAACCCCCGGCCGAGGCCTGCACCACCTGGCGCAGCCTCTACGAGGGTCTCCGGACCCTGCACCGGGAGGTCCAGGAGCATGTCCACCTCGAGAACCACCTGCTCTTCCCGAGGGTCCTGAGCCAGCCGCCCGGCGGCGGGCCTCCGGCCGGCGCCCCGACCTGCTAAGCTGCCCCGGCAAGGGCCGGCTCGTGGGGCGCGGCCCGGGGAGCACGCTGCTTTGACGAACCACACGACGACGGGGTCGCGGGCCGGCCTCGCCACCCTCCTCCTGCCGCTGCTCACCGCCTCCTGCAGCATGAAGGAGCTGGTGGCCGACAACATGACCGGCCTCCTGGAGGAGGTGGAGGCGAGCTTCCTCGACGAGCCGAGCTACCGCTACGGGCGCGAGGCCGGCGCCAGCCTCCTGAAGATGCTGGATGGGGTCATCGCCTCCAGCC
>JALUUN010000196.1 GCA_027021325.1 Planctomycetota bacterium | reverse complement strand
CTTCCACCTGGTGCCCGCAGGGATCGGTGTCTTCATCGCCGCGGCGGTCGTGGCGGTGATCGTCTCCACCGCCGACAGCTTCCTCCTGGCCTGTTCGACGACCGCTGCCACCGACCTGGGCGGCGGCATGACGACGCCCTTCCGCCAGCGCCTCCTGGTCCTGCTTCTCGGTCTCCTGGCCCTGGGCATGGCCTTCCTGAGCAGCCGCTTCTTCGAGGTGGCCCTGGTCGCCTACACGATCTACGGCGCGACCCTGACGCCGGCCGTGGCCTGCGCCCTGCTCTGGCCGGACACCCCGCCGCGGGCGGTCCTGGCCGGCATGGCCGCCGGCCTGGGGACCGTCGTGGTCTGGGAGTGGCTCTGGCCCTGGCTCCTGCCCGGGGTGGCGAAGCCGGGCCTCCTCGGCGAACTGGACTCTGTCCTCCCGGCCCTGTGCATGAATCTGGCCGTCTTGCTCCTGGTGCAGGCGGCGAGCCGCCGCCGCCCGGCCTGAGCGTCCCGCGCCCATGGCCTCCTCCCCCCGCGGCCTCGCCAGCCTCCTTCTGCGTCCGGAAGAAGGGCCCCTGCCCCTGGAGCCGTCGGTGGTCTTCGGCCGCAAGGCACCGCTGGCCGTCGAAGTGGGCTTCGGCAACGGCGAGGCTCTCGCCTGGTGGGCTCGCCGGCGGCCGGACTGGAACCTGCTGGGCATCGAACGGCCGCCGGAGTGCCTGCAGCGGGCCGCCGCTCGCCTGGACCGCGAGGGCCTGGGCCATGTCCGACTCCTCCAGGGGGACGCCCGGGTGCTCCTGCGCGAGGTCCTGCCGCCGGCCTCAGTGCGCAAGGTCCTCATGCAGTTTCCCATGCCCTGGCCCAAGGAGCGCCATGCCAAGCACCGCGTCGCCGGCCCGGCCTTCGCCGCGACCCTGGCCGCCGTCCTGGAGCCGGGCGGACACTTCGAACTGGTCACCGACCAAGGCTGGTATGCCGACGAAGCCGCGGCCGCCCTCGAGGCCGCCGGCGCCTTCCGGATCCTCACCCGTGAGACCGATCCGGAGCGCCCCTTCCGCACCCGCTACGAGAGCCGCTGGCTGCAAGAGGGCCGCAGCATCCACCGTCTGGAGGTGGAGCTCGTCCGGCCGCGTCCGGTCCAGCGGCGCTTCCTTCCTCGACCCATGGACCATGTCTTCCTGAGCCGCATGCCCGAAGCCCGGCTCCTGGCCGGCCTCGCCGGGATCTCTTTCCGGGAGACCGATCCGGCCGGCGTCCGCCTCCTTGGCGTGGTGAAGGAGGTCCACGCCCGCCTGGGAGCGGACGGGGACTATCTCCTGCGCGTCCTCGCCGCCGACGGCGATTTCGCCCAGATGTTCCACCTGCGCCTGGAGGCACGCGGGGAGAAGGGACTGCTCAAGGTGGACGGCCACCCGCGGCCTTTCCACACCCCGGCGGTGGCCTTCCTGGTGCGCGCCCTGGCCCGGCGCCTGGAGGGGGAGGACCCGGCGGGCCCTAGAAGAGATTGATCACCAGGTAGATGTGGCCCTGGCCGGCGGTGTCCGGCCCCTCGTAGGCGAGAGGGACGAAGCGCGAGCCAGGATCTCCGGGATTGCCGAACTCGAGGACATCCACGGCCGGGCGGTAGGGGTCCGCGGTCAAGGTCGTGACGTTCCAGAGGACGGTGCTGTTGGTCGGGTACCAGGACACCATCTGCCGGCCGGGCATGGGCTCGCGGATCGCCATGCTCATGCGCATTTCCGTGGCGTGGACCGGCACCGGCATGATGTCGTCGAAGAGAGAGTCGTTGGGATAGAGGAGATTGCGCAGGGTGATGGTGCCCGGATTCGGACCGCCCTCGAAGATCAGCTCCACGTGCACCGTGTCGCCGTCGGTCTGGCCCGGCGTCAGGTCCATGTGGGTCAGGGAGACGGCGTTCCGGAAATCCAGGAAGCTGCCCATGATGTTCGGGCGGCGCTGGCGGTTGACCGGATCACGCCCGAAGACGCGGATCTCGTCGATGAGCTCCGGGCCGCTGTCGCCCCGGTGCCAGCGCTGGACGACGATACTTCCCTCATCCTGGACGGCGCCCTGGTGGCCGGCGCGCACGTACTCCTCGAAGGCGACGACGAGGTTGCCGAAGTCGTCCTCCTCGGCGTCGGGCAGGACCAGGCCGCCGTTGGTCAGCCCGCCGGCGGCGTCGTCGTCCAGGGGCAGGGCCGCCTGGAGCACGACCGGGCCGACGATCCGAGGCGTGCCGTTGTAGGTGCCGAAATCGAGGACGCAGGCGCGGAGGTCGTACTCGCGAAGCGGCGGAGCGGCCCACAGCTCGTGGACGTAGACCACCCCGGCGGCCTGGTCGCGCTGGATCTCCTGGGTGAAGAGGTCCGGCATGACACCGGCGTCCCCGGCCTCGACGGCCGGATCCACGATCCAGCCCTGGCCCGGGGCGGGGGCCCGCAGGACGGCGGTGCCGCCATTGACTTCGATCTGCACGACCTCGAGCTGGCTCAGACTCTCGCCCTGCGGGGCGCGCGGCCAGGTGACCACGAAATCCCGGCCCATGGCGACGACATCCGGCTTGCGGTTCGCCTCGAGGGTGGCGCCCGGGATGGCGTCGGCCTCGGGGTCGCCGAGGACGAAGTGGTGGGTGGCGAGCTGAGGCAGTTCCCAGTCGTTGCCGCCGAGATGCGGGATGAAGACGGCTTCGACCTGCTTCGGAGCGCCGGGCAGGTCGGTCCGCGCGGCCTGCCAGACGACCAGGACGTCGCCGTCCTCGTTCATGGCGACCGTGGCGTGATCGGCGTCTCCGGCCGCTGCCTGGGGCAGCTCGATATGGTCGCCGACCTCGAAGATCTGGGCGCCGGCCGCCGTGGGGTACAGCGCGGCCGGAACCAGCACGAGGGCGTGCAGGAGGGCTCGGAGCATGGAGACGGGGTCAGGGGAGGCGCCGGCGGCAGGGCCCCGGCGGCCCCTGGTATTCTGCCACAGGAATGCCGGACCGGCCTTTCCTTTCCTGCCCCGGGCGGGTGTGCTCCCGGCCCGGATCCCCTCGCCGGGAGGGCGTGGAGCGGTGGCGGGCCGCCTGAGGCCGCGTCCGCGTCGCCAGGGGACGCCCCGGGAGTCCCCGGCCAGCACGCACCTGCCGCTCCTCGAGGCGGCGGCCGCAAGCTGCGGCCTGCCCGGGGCTTTCGGCCTCGGGCGGGAGCTGGAACTGGCCGGTTTCTTCGAGCTCGGGCTCCTGGATCAGTGGCGGCTCGTCCAGGAGCAGCTCGCCGAGCATGCCCTCGAGGCGCCGGATCCCCTGGCCGTGGCCCGGGCCCTGGCCGCCTCGGAGGAACCCCGGGTGCGCTTCCACGCGCCAGGGGTCCTGGCCCGCCTCCTCCGGGAGAGCCCCCTCCGGGCCCTCGCCGAACTCCACCCCCTGGCCCGCGACGCCGACTTCCGGGTGGCCGAGGCGGTCCAGGCCTTCGGGGTCCGGCCCCAGGCCGAGGCCCTCGGCCCGGAGGTCGTCGCGCCGCTCCTGGACTGGGCACGGGATCCTTCCCCGGAGGTCCGGCGCGCGGCGGTGGAGGGCACGCGCGCGCGGGGCGTCTGGGTGCGCCACCTCGACTGGGTGCGCAGGCAGCCGGCTCTGGTTCTGCCGCTGCTCGAGGCCCTGCGGCGGGACCCGGCGCGCAAGGTGGCGAACGCCGTGGGCAACGCCCTGAACGACCTGAGCCGCGACCACCCCGGCCTCGTCCTGGCGGTGGCCGGACGCTGGCTCGCCGAACAGGAGCGCGGCCCCTGGTGCGAGCGGATCGCCGCCAAGGGGCTGCGCACCCTGGTCAAGGAAGGCGACGCCCGGGCCCTGGCCCTGCTCGGTTTTCCGGAGCTGGAACTCGAGGCCGAGGTCGAACGTGAGGGCCCCGAGGAGGTTCCGCCCAACCATACCTTGCGCTTCCGCCTGCGCCTGCGCTCGCCTGTCGAGGCGCGGGCGCGCCTGATCTACGAGGTGCAGACGCCGGGCCGCCAGGCCGGGCGCCCGCGCCGGCAGCGCCATGCCGGCGGCACCCTGGAGCTGCCCGCCGGCGAGACCGTGGAACTGCGCCTGCGCGAACGCATCTTCGACCGCCGGACGGCACCGCTCCTGGACGGTCCGGGCCGGGTGCTGTTCTTCGTGAACGGCCGGGAGGTGGGGAGTGCCGGGTTCCGGATCCGCCGTTCCCTCAGATCCGCCACGGGTGGGTCCGGTCCAGGGCCAGGACCAGGGCGCTGACGGCGAAGCCCGTCGCGGCCAGGATCAAGCCGAGGGCGGCGCCCTCGCGGTCGCGGCCGCGGCTGGCCAGGGCGATCCAGGCGCAGAGCACGAAGAGGAGGGCGTTCAAGGGGACATCCAGGAGCCGGATCCAGGCGCCGAGGTGGTGGAAGCCGACCCCGGCCACGGCCAGGCTCAGGAGCCCCAGGCCCACGGCGGCGAGGGTGGGGGAGATCCGGGAGGGGCCGACGCTCTCGGGCACGGCGCCTATTCCAGCGACGCCAGGGCGCCGTGCAAGCGCGGAATGGCCTCGCGGATGGCGGCGACACTGCTGGCGCCGACGGAGACCCGGAACCAGCCGTCCTCGTCGTCGGCGGCCACGCCGAAGGCGGAGAAGGGAAGCACCGCGAAGCGGGCCCGTTCCAGGAGCCAGGAGCGCACGTCCTCGCTGCTCTCCAGGATCCGGCCCTCGGCGGTGCGCCGGCCCTGGATGGCGAAGCGCGCCGAGCAGTAGATGGCCCCCTGAGGGGCGATGGCCTCCACCGGCAGGCCTTCCCGGCGCAGGGAGTCGAGGCCTTCGTACAGGGCCTGGAGGCGCACCTGGACGCGGGTGACCATCTGCGTCTCCCAGTCGTCCCAGGCGGCGGCGTCGCGCAGGAACTCGGCCGTGGCGACCTGGGCCGGGCGCGGCGCCCAGGAGCCCATGTGGGTGGAGAGGGCGAGACCCTTCTGCACCAGGGCGGGCGGTCCGACCATCCAGCCCACACGCAGGCCGGTGGCGGCGCAGCACTTGCTGATGCCGTCGATGTGGATGACCCAGGGTGCACACTCGGGGACCAGCTGGACCGGCGACCAGTGCTCGGAACCGGGGAAGACCAGGGAACGGTAGATCTGGTCCAGGAGCAGGAAGAGCGGACGCTCGCCGCGGTCCGACCGGCGGCGGTTCTCCTCCAGGAGGAAGCGGCCGATGGCCTCGACCTCGTCCTTGCGGAAGACGCCGCCCGAGGGGTTCTGCGGGCTGTTCAGGACGACCAGCCGAGCGTCCCGGCAATGGCGGCGCAGGTCCTCGGCCGTGGGTTGGAAGGCGTTCTCCGGTCCGGTTCGGATCACCCGCGCCCGCAGCCGGCAGACATGCTCGTAGTTGGGATTGTTCCAGGACGGGACCGGGTAGACGACCACGTCGCCGGGGTCCGTGAGCAGGGTGTAGACCGCGAAGATCCCTGGCCGGGCGCCGCCGACGACGAGAATGGACTCCAGCGGGACCTCGAGTCCCTGGGTGCGGGCGAGGTGGAAGCGGATGGCCTCGCGCAGCTCACGCAGGCCGGCAGCGGGCGGGTAGTTGTTCTCGCCGGCGTCGATGGCGCGGTGCAGGGCCTCGCGCAGCCGGTCCGGGATCGGGAACTCGGAGGGCGCGAAGTCCCCGACCGTCATGTCCACGACCGGTTCGCCGGCCTCCTGGAGGGCGCGGATCTGGGCCGCGACCTGCAGGATGGGGGAACCGACCATGGTGGCGGCCATCTGGCCGAGACCGCGCCGGACCTCCTCGTCGCCGTAACCGGCAGGCAATTGAACCTCTTCCCCGACGGTGACCTGTCCCACTACCGGGCATTATAAGCCGCAGGGCTTCGGATTCCAGGGCAGCCAACTGCCATGGGTCCGGAAGGAGCGGCGGTCTCGCGGGCGGGTCCGGAGGGCCGCGCCCGGGGCGGCCGGACCTTCCCCTGATGTCGGCTAAGGCCTCTTCCCGGACCCGGCCCGGGCCGCTTTGATCCGTGCGGCGTAGCGGTCGCGCAGCTCGGTCTGCTTGCTCGTGAGCTCGACCTCGCGGCCGCCGATCCACAGACGCAGGACCCGCCCCGAGGTGTCCAGGGGATCGCCCTTGGCGAGGAAGAACGTGGCCACCTTGCCCGGATCGAGGCTGCCGAGGAGGGCGTCCACCCCGAGGACCTCGGCGGCGCCGAGGGTGAGGGCACGCAGGGCCCGCTCGCGCTGCCAGCCGTGGGCGGCCGCCGTCGCCGCCTGGAAGGGGAGGTTGCGCGCCGTCTCCGGGTTCCCGACGCGCAGGGCGAGGGGCACGCCGGCCCGATCGAGGATCCCCGGGTTGCGGTAGGGGGCGTCGTAGGGATCGCCCGCCCGGGGCAGGGCGTGGACCGGTCCGGTGATCAAGCGGAGGTTGCGGGCGCCCAGAAGGCCGGCCACCTTCCAGGCGTCGTTTCCGGTCTGGTAGACGGCGTCCAGGCCCCGCTCCTCGACCCACTGCACGGCCTGCATCAGGGTGGCGTGGTCCCGGCACTCGACGAGGAGGGGTTTCTCGCCGCGGGCGTAGGGGGCCAGGGCCTCCAGGCGCGGATCCCGCGGCTCCTCGGGGACCCCGGCCGCCCGCTGGCGCTCGTGGCGCTCGGCGTAGGCCAGGGCCTCGTCGAAGCGGCGGTCGAGTTCCTCGAGGGCGGCCGGCCGTTCGGGCTCTTGGCCCTCCTCGGGCAGGCGGGCACGTGGGAAGCGGATCTGGAGGAAGAGGTCGGGGGCCACGGCCATCTCGGTCCAGAGGTCCCCGTCCAGGGCGATCAGGGCCGCCTGGCCGGGGATCGTGCCGGAGCTGCCCTGAACCAGGGCGTAGGCGATGCCGTTCATGCGGTGCACCCGGATGTGGGCGCTGCCGGGGTGGACGGCCCTGGCGAAGGAGAGGTCCGGATGCCAGTCGCCGGTCTCGGTGTGGTCCTGGGTCGCCCGGAGGGAGCCGATCTCGTAGAGGCCGATGCGGTTGCCGGCCTCCAGGAAACCCGGATAGAGATCCAGGCCCCGGGCTTCCACGACCTGGGCGTCCTCCGGGAGTTCGCCGTCCCAGGACTCGCCGACGAACTCGATGCGGCCGTCGCGTGCCAGGAGGTCCCCCGGGAAGGGGCTGCGGCGGACCGGATGGAGCGTCGCTCCGCGGATCAGCACCGTCCGGCCGCGTCCGGGCGCCGTGAAGGGTGCGGGGTCCAGCTCGCGCCGCGGGCGGTGGGCCGCTGGCTGGCGGTGCGCCTCGGCGAAGTCGGCGACCGCTTTCGTGTAGGCCTCCCAGGCGCGGTCGTGGGCCTCCTCGTGGCGAAAGAGGACCCGCCCCCGCGCCAGGGTCAGCAGGCAGCGGGAATAGGTCGAGAGGGGCGGACCGTCGAAGACCGTGACCGTGGCGTGCTTGCCCGGTTCCAGGGTCCCGAGCACGGAGTCGAGGTGCAGCTGCCGCGCCGGCCCCAGGGTGCAGAGGCTCAGGGCCTCCTCGACACTCAGACCGCCGTAGCGCTGGCTCTTGCCGGCCTCGGTGTTCAGACGCCGGATCATCTCGGAGGAGTCGGAGTTGATCGAGGTCACGACGCCCGCGCGCAGCATCAGCGCCGGGTTCCAGGGGATCGCGTCGTAGGCCTCGATCTTGTAGGCCCACCAGTCGGAGAAGGTGGAGGCCATGGCCCCGGCGCGGGCCAGTTCCGGCGCCACCTTGTAGCCCTCGAGGACATGCTGGAAGGTCGGGGCCTGGATGCCGAACTCGCGGCAGACCTCGAGGAACATGAGGATCTCGTCGGCCCGGTAGGAGTGGCACTGGATGTGGATCCGGCCTTCCAGGATCCCGGCCAGGACCTCGAGGCGGACGTCCCGGCGGAAGCCGGGGCCGCCGCCCTCGCGGGCGGCGATGTAGTCGCGGGCGGCGATGTAGTCGCGGGCGGCGGTGAAGGCGCGGCGGTAGAGTGCCCGGACTCCGGCCCGGGAGGCGGGGAAACGGCTGGTGTTCGGCGAACCGCCGTTGCTGCGCTTCACGTTCTCACCGAGGGCGAACTTGATGCCCTGGGGGGCCCCGGGGAGCAGGAGCTCGCGGATGCTGCGCCGGCTCAGGTCCAGCTCCCAGACCGCTGCCTGGCCGCCGATCGGATTGGCCGAGCCGTGCAGGGCCTGGGCGACGGCGGTGCCACCGGCAGCCGCACGGAAGATCCCGGCGTCGCCGGCGCGGATCATGTCGGCGATGCGGCACTCGGCGCTGATGGCAACGCTGCCCTCGTTGATGGAGTCCAGGGCCAGGTGGCTGTGGGCATCGAGGATGCCGGGGATCAGGTGCCACCCCCGGGCGTCCAGGACCTGGACTCCTTCAGGGGCCTCCAGGCGCTCTCCGGGCGCCGAGACCGCCTCGATCAAGCCGTTTCGGATCAGGAGGTCGCCCGTGCGGACGCCCCGGCCGTCGAGGGGGTAGAGGGTGCCGCCGCGCAGCAGGAGGTCGCCGCCGGGCGCCGTGAGGCGGAGGCGGTCCTCCTCACCTTCGAAGAGAGGCTCGGGGTGGCCCCGGGGCCAGAAGCCCTCGCCTGCTTCCGGCCCTCCGGCCCCGCGGCCGGTCTTCCCGCCGGCGCTCTCGCCGCCTCCCTCCAGGCGGCGGGCCTCGGCGGCGAAGGCGCCGAAGGGCGTCTCCATGCGCAGGGCGGCCCGGTCCTCGCCCCGGGGCTCCAGCTGGACTTCCAGGGAGGCGCCGAGTTCGGGCGGCTCGAGGGTGCAGCGCAGGGTCCCGGCGTCGACGGCGACCTCGCGCGCGTCCAGGCGGTCCTCCGGATCCTCGGCGCGCCAGAAGCGGACCGCGGGAGGATCGCCTTCGGCCACCTCCAGGCGAAGGTCCATGGCGGCACCACCGGCGTCGATCTCCCAGGCCCAGATGCCGAGCAGCCTGCCGAGGCCGCCGCCGGCCCCGTCCCCCGGCACCTTGCGGTCCTCGTTCTCCTTCTCCTCCCGCGGCCAGAACCAGCCGCGGCCGTCGGCGAAGACCCACGCCGGATCCGGGTCGGCAGGATCCCAGGGTCCGCGGTGGACGAGGAGGTCCGCGCCGCGTCCGGGTGCGACCGCCCCGGCTTCGGGCAGACCGAGGATGGCGGCCACATCCAGGCTCAGGGCGCGCAGGAGGACGTCGCGGTCGAGGCCGTCCTCTTCCAGCTGCTTCAGGTCCTTCCCGAGCTCCTCGGGACGGTCCCCGGGGACCAGGGCGCAGGGGACGCCGGCTTCGCGCAGGCGCCGGAAGGCGGCGACCTGCTCGGCGTGGCGGCGCCGCTCCTCCTCACGCTCGGCGGCGGGCTTCTGCCACCAGGGCCGCTCCCCGGCCGGCCGGAGGCCGCGCTCCTCGTCGGTCTTCGGCGGATCCGGGAGGTCGAGGCGGTAGAGGACCGCGGCGCCGGCCTCGCGCAGGCGGTCGGCGAGGCGCCAGGCCTCGCGGCCGCCGAGGATCACGGCCCGGCGCGCCGGGGCGAACTCCTCCAGGAGGTCCAGGACGTTCTCGATCTCGCGGGCGCTCCGGGCTTCGAAGAGGAGCGGGCGGGCCGGATCGCGGCGCAGCTCCTGGAGGTCGGGGTCCGCCGGCCGCAGGCGACCTCCGGGCCCCGGGGCGGCGGCGTCGAGAAAGGCCTGGCGCAGGACCGCAAGCGCGGCCATGGGGGTGCGCGGGTAGCCGCCGGTCCTCGCGCCCAGGCCGAGGGTCAGGAGGCCCGCGTCCTGGAGCAGGGCCTCGGCGGCGGGCTGGCCGTCCAGGGCCAGCCAGGAGGCGCGGCCGCGGACCAGACCGGTGGCGGGCAGGACCTGGGCCGTGGTGAAGCCGGCCTCGCGCCAGGCGGCGTCGTCCTTCGGCGGCCACTCGGCCAGGGCTCCGGCCCGGACGGTGGCCCGCAGAACCGCACGGTCGCCCCATTCCATGCGCGGCACCGGCCCCGCGGCGGGATCCGAGGCGGTGGCGACGTACCAGTTCGGCGGCGCCTCGCGCAGGGTCGCCGGGAAGGCGGCGTGGAGGAGGCCGGGATAGACGACCCAGTCCTCCTCGGCCTCGAGGATGCGCGCCTCCGGCGGCGGGTCCAGCTCCGGACCGCCGGCGGCTTCGATGCGGCCGTTGCGCAGGAGGAGACTGCGGTTCTCGAGGAGGGAGCCGTCGGGCTGCCAGACCCGCACACCGCGCAGGAAGAAGACGCCGTCCAGGGGGCCCTCCGTGCGGGCGCCGGCCTCGGAGAGGACCGCCTCGGTGCGGCGCGGCGCGGGGGCGGAGTCGTGGCCCTGGGGCAGGCCCAGGGCCAGGAGCAGGAGGAGGGAGGGATTCACGGAAGGGATCTCGGGTTCCCGCGGCGCGGGGGCCGGGGAGGCGCGAGTCTAGCCGCGGCGGGTCCCCTGCCGAGGTGGCCCGCCGGCCGCGGCGCGGGTATCGTCCCCGGCCATGAACGGCCCGCTCTTCGTGGCGAACCTGCTCCTGACCGTGGCCGCCCTGGGTGCCACTCTCCATGCCGGGCGCAAGGGCCTGCGCCGGCGCCACTACGGGCTGGCGCTGAGCACCGTCCTGCTGCTGGGCGCAGCGATCTGGCAGGCCGAACACATTGGCCGGAGCTTCACCTTCGAGGAGCTGCGTCTGCAGGTGCACCTGGCCTGCGCCTTCGCCGCCCTGGCCTGCCTGCCGGGGGTGATCTGGAGCGGTGTCCGCCTCGCCCGGGGCAGCGGCCGGCGTCCGGTGCACCGGCGCTGGGTCGGCGGTTTCGTGATTCTCACGGTCCTGGCGATCCTGACCGCGGGCTGGATGTTCCTCTCCGCCGAGCCCCGCGCCGAGTAGGGGCCTTCAGACGATCCTCTCGGCCCGGTACCGCCAGGCGCGCAGCCGGCGGGGGTCCAGCCTCCCGAGGCCGGCCTTGCGGGCCAGGGCCTCCAGGAAGGCCGCGGGGGCGGGAAGCTGCTTCCAGACCACGGGCAGGAAGGTGGCGCGGCGGCCGTCCTGCTCGATCACCAGACCGTCCCGCTCCGGGACCAGGGCCGCCTGGAGTTCCTCGAGATTCGTGAAGGACAGCGGCTCCAGGGGGCCGAGGACCGAGACCTCGACCTCCAGACCCTCCAGCTCGCCGGCGACGAGGGGCGGAAAGCGCGGATCCTGGAAAGCCGCGGCGAAGGCGTGAGCGGCGACGTCCTCGGCCAGAGGACGGCGCGCCTCGAGAGCGCCGATGCAGCCGCGGAGGCGGCCGCCGTGGTGCAGGCTCACGAAGGAGGCACCGGGCCGGAGGAGACGCGGCGGCAGGCCGTGGAGTTCCACCGCGGCGGGCCGGCCGCGGTGCAGGCCGGTCGCGATGGAGGTGTGTGCGATCTCCAGGAGCAGGCGGCGCTCCTCCGGGCCGAGCGACTCAGACGGCGGCGGAGGGGACATCCGCAGGGAGGAAGGCCCAGGCGCCGTAGCCGACGACGCGTTCCGGGAAGCCGGCGGTGTCGGCGGAGTTGCGCAGGTCCAGGGTCTGCGGCCGCAGCCCGTGGCGGTTTGCGGCGCGCAGGAGTCCGCGCAGAGGGACGCGCCCGCAGGCGCTCTCCTCGTCCAGGTCCTCGGGCCGCAGCGCCTCGACGGCGCGGCAGGTCGCGCGGTCCAGGCGGCGGGCGGTCCCGGCGTCGTGGAAGTGGCTCAGGTCGGTGCTCACCAGGATCAGGGTCTCGGGGCCGCCCCAGAGCCGCTCCAGGAGCGCAGCCGCCTCCTCCGTGTCGGCGAGGCCGGCGGCGACGGGTGCCAGGAGGAAGTCCGGGCCGAGGACCTCCTGGAGGAAGGGCAGCTGGACCTCCAGGCTGTGCTCCCGGACATGGGCCTCGTCCAGGAGGCCGGTCCCGGGGAGATCCGCCAGGAGGGCCGGCGTCTGCGGGTCCAGGCGCACAAGGCCCAGGGGGGTCTCCCAGGCCTCGGCGCTGGACAGGGCGAAGCCGCGGAAGGGCAGGTGGTGCGCGGGCCCGAGGAGCACGACCCGCTCCGGCCGCGCCCCCGAGGCCCGAAGCCAGGCATAGGCGCGGCCCGCGACCGGGCCCGAGTAACGGTAGCCGGCGTGGGGGACGACCAGGGCCCGGGGCGGCGGCACCGGGCCCGAAGGCCGCCCGGCCTCCAGGTGGCGGCGCAGCTCGCGGCGCAACTCGCGGGGCTCGGCGGGGTAGAAGAGACCGGCGACGGCGGGCGGACGCACTCCTTTCATGGCTTGCCCCTGCCGGGCCGGCGGCCGGCTCCGTCGGCCGGCGGCTCGGAATCGGAATCCAAGGAAGGCCAGGTCGGCATGAGCACGAAGAATCATCCGGATCGGGAACTCCTGGACGGCCCCGAGGGCTCGGTGGTCCCCGGCCGCCACGGGCACCGGCTCCCGGACGGGCGCGTCCAGTGTGACGTCTGCCCCCGCTTCTGCCAGCTGCGCGAGGGCCAGCGCGGCTTCTGCTTCGTCCGCGCCTGCCGGAACGGCCAGATGGTCCTGACGACCTGGGGGCGCTCCAGCGGCTTCTGCATCGATCCCATCGAGAAGAAACCGCTCTTCCACTTCCTTCCTGGAACCCCGGTCCTCTCCTTCGGTACCGCGGGCTGCAATCTGAGCTGCCGCTTCTGCCAGAACTGGGACATCAGCAAGTCCCGGGAGACGGACACCCTGGCCGACCGGGCCCGGCCCGAGGCCCTGGCCCGGGCGGCGGAGGCTCTGGGCTGCCGCAGCGTGGCCTTCACCTACAACGACCCGGTCATCTTCCTGGAGTACGCCGTGGACGTGGCCCGCGCCTGCCGCGAGCGCGGGATCCGGACCGTCGCCGTCACCGCGGGGTACATCACGGAGAAGGCCCGGCCGGACCTCTTCTCGGCCCTGGACGCGGCCAACGTGGACCTCAAGGCCTTTCGGGAGGACTTCTACTGGAAGGTCTGCGGTGGCCATCTGCAGCCGGTCCTGGACACCCTGGTCTGGCTGAAGCAGGAGACCTCCGTATGGCTGGAGATCACGACCCTCCTGATCCCCGGCCGGAACGATTCCGACCAGGAGATCCACGAGGCGGCCGCCTGGATCCACGAGCATCTCGGTCCTGAGGTGCCCTGGCACTTCACGGCCTTTCACCCGGACTGGCGCCTGCGGGACCGGCCGCCGACGCCGCCCTCGACCCTGGAGCGCGCCCGCCGGATCGCCCTGCAGGCAGGGATCCACCACGTCTACACCGGCAACGTCCGCGATCCCGAAGGGCAGAGCACCTGGTGTCCGGGCTGCGGGGCGCTCCTGATCGGCCGCGACGGCTACCTCCTGACCGCCTGGGGCCTGGACGGGGAGGGCCGCTGCCGGGCCTGTGGCCGCCGGTGCCCGGGAGTCTTCGAGGAGCGACCCGGGGACTGGGGGCCGCGGCGCCGGCC
>JALUUN010000195.1 GCA_027021325.1 Planctomycetota bacterium | reverse complement strand
GAGAAGGGAGCGGAAGGGGCGCAGGAAACCCTCCTCCGCCGGGGTCAGACGCAGGACCGAGAAGGCCGCGGACAAGCGCCCCGCCGGAGAACTCTCCCCGGCCCAGGTGCGACGGCTCCTGGAACGCATGCGAGCCAAGGAACGGGAGAAGGCGCGCTCGAGGCGCATGCTGCTCGAGAGGTCACGAGCAGAGGGAGGGGACAGGTGAGGACCGCCTGCGGGATCGTCTGCTGGCTCGCTGCGGTGCTGCCCGCGGGGCTTTCCGCCCAGACGCTGCGCGTGGAGGGGCCGCCCCCGGAACGCGTCGCCCTGGGACGGGAGGTGGAGGTCCTGCTCCTGGTGGACGGTGCCGGAGGCGCCGTCGTTCCCGGGGCCCTGCCGGCCCTGGAGGGCCTCGAAGTGGCTCTGGTCTCGAGCGCTCCCGCGGCTGGTTCCGGATCGGCTCGCCTGCGCCTGCGTCCCCTCCGGCCCGGGACCTTCGAGATCCCTCCCCTGAGCGTGGTCGCCGGCGGGCGCACCCTGCGGACGAAGCCCTGGCGATTGGAAGCCCTGGACGACGAGGAGGCGGCGCGGCGGGCGCGGCTCGAGATCAGCGCCCCTTCGCGGCCGGTGCGGGTGGGGGAGCGCGTGCGCTTGCGCTTGCGCTTCCTCCTGGATGCGCGGGTCCGCGCGCGGGAACTCCTCTCCATGTTCCGCCGGGATCTGGACCTGCCGGTGCACCTGGAGGTTCCCTGGTTCGGTTCCCTGGAGGGCACGCGGGATTGGAGCTTCGAGGAGCCGGCTCCGGGAGAGGATGCGGTCTCTTTCGCCTTCAACGGGGAGCGCCGCGCCGCGGCACTCGTCGAGGGGCGGCTGCCGGACGGACGCGCCGCCACGGGTCTCGAAGTGGCGCTTGCCTTCACGGTGGATGGGGATGTGGAGGTCCTGCGCGTTCCCGGCGCCCTGGCCGGGTTCCGTTTCGCCACGAGATTCCGCGAGGATCTGCTGCGCGGGCGCGTGCCCCTCGATGCGCGGGAGGGATTCGTCTGGTGCGAGGGAACGGAGATGCCCGTCCTTCCGCTGCCGGAAGAGGGGCGGCCGGAAGGGTTCGCCGGAGCCGTCGGCAACTTCCGGCTGGAAGCCACGTTCCGCCCCGCCGATCCTGCTGCGCCGGGGGAGCTGGACCTCCTGGTGCGCGTGGAGGGGACGGGGGATCTGAGCAGCCTGGAGCCTCCCACTCTGCCCGGGCTCTCGGGCTACGAGGTGACCGCGCTGACCCAGGAACCCGCGGAGGACCACGTGGTCTTCCGCTATCGCCTGAAACCCACCGGCGCCGGGCCGCGCCGCGTGCCTGCGGCAACGCTGGTCTTCTTCGATCCGGGCCCCCCCGCCAGGTACCGGGTGGCAAGAGCGGGAATGAGCGATGAAGTCGGCGGCGGCGAGGCGAGGGAACTCGACGCGGTTGCAGACCTGCCGGGCCTCCTGCCCCTCGAACCCGATCGCAGGTCGCTGCTTCATCGCCGGCCGTCGCTCCTCCTCGTGTTCCTGATCCTGGCCCTGCCCCATGCTTGCGCCGCGGGGGCTTTCCTGTGGCTGCGACGGCGCAGGATGTGGGGCGACCCCGCCTTCCATGCCCGGCGTGCGGCCCGCCGGCTGCGGGCATCCCTGGCCGCCGGGCAGGAGCCCGGCGCCGCGTTCTGCTCCTACCTGGCGGCGCGCCTGCACTGCGAGGAAGCGGCGGTGATTACCCCCGAACTCCCGCGGATGCTGGAGCGGCGCGGCATCGCCCCGGCTCTGGCCGGCGAGGCCGGGGCACTCGCGGAAGACCTGGTGGGCGCGCGCTACGGCGGACCTGGGCTCGCCGACGCGCAGGCCAGCGTGCTGCGCATGGCGGCGGCCCTCGAGGCCGCTTTCCGCGGGAGCGGCCGAGGACTCGCCCTGCCGCCCCTCATCCTGGTTGCTCTCGCATTCGTGCAGCCGGGGCCTCTCCCGGATGCGGCGCGAGCCGCAGCCCGGGCCTACCGCGAGGGCCGCTTCCGTGACGCGCTGGCGCTCTACGAGGAAGCCGGCCGTTCCGGAGACCTGGATCCGGCCGTGCTTGCCTACGACCTGGGCACTTGCTGGTATCGCCTGGGTGAGGAGGCCCGCGCCCTGGCCTTCTACGAGCGAGCTCTCGGGCTGCGGCCCGGGGACGCATCCATGCGCCGTGCTCGCGACCGGGCCCGAGCGGCCCTGGGCCTCGAGCCCCTCCGTCCCGGCCTCCTCGACCACTTCACCTCCACCGAACTCCTCCTCATCGCGTCCGCCTGGCAGGCGCTGGCCTGGATGCTGGTCTTCCTGGTCCTGGGCGTCGCGCGCCGTCGGCGCCTCCTTCTCGCCCTGGTGCTGCTCCTGCTCCTCGCCGGCTGGTGGCCGGCCGCCCGTGCCGTGCACCGGGATTGGCTGGCGCCCCCCTCCGTCATGGTGGTGGAAGACGACGTCGCCCTGCTTCCCGATCCTCACCCCTCCCTCGTTCCCCTCGCCACGCTCCCCCCCGGTTCGACCCTCCGCCTCCTCGAGTCCTCCGACCGCTGGCTTCACGTCCGCACCCCCTCCACCGCCGGCTGGATCCCCCGCCCCGCCGCCCTCTTCCTCGACTGAGCGAGTCCCTCCGCCCATGGCTCCTCTTCCTCAGACCTCGGGACGCCCGTCCTGGCCTTTCCCATCCGTTGAGGAAGGGCCTGAGCCTCCTGGCCACCAGGAGTGTCACCCATGTGCCCGGACAAGCGCGGTACCCATGTGCCGGGCTGCACACCTGACCTCCCGGGGCGGTTCACTCAGTGGATCGTCCCTCCCCCTGGTCAGGGCGGCAGGCGCCGCCACTCCTGCATGCCGGCGGGCCGGAGGAGGCTGAGTGGTTCGGCTACCAGATCACGAATCTGCGGAGGTTGGAGGAAGCGAAAGCCTGGGGGGCGAGGGAGAAGGCCTGGGAGTAGAGGACGAGTCCCCGCAGGGAGGGGAGGTTGGGGAGGGGCAGGGAGAGGGC
>JALUUN010000194.1 GCA_027021325.1 Planctomycetota bacterium | reverse complement strand
ACGCCACGCCTCCTCGACTTCGGCATCTCCAAGATCCTCCATCCCGACGACGGGCCGGTCACGGTGACGGCCACCGAGCTGCGGGCCCTGACGCCCCAGTACGCGAGCCCGGAACAGGTGCGCGGCGAGCCGCCGACCACCGCCACCGACGTCTACAGCCTGGGCGTACTCCTCTACGAGCTCCTCACCGGCCGCCGTCCCTACGATCTGCCGCCGGGCTTCAGCCTGGAAACCCAGCGTAGGATCGTCGAGCAGGATCCGGCCCGGCCCAGCCAGGCGGTCCTTCAGCTCGAGGAACCCCGGCCGGACCACGAGGACGAGGATCCCCGGGAGGCCCGGCGCCGGCGCGCCGAGCGCCGCGGCGGCCTGAAACCGGAGGAGCTGAGCCGGCGGCTGCGCGGCGACCTGGACAACATCGTCCTCATGGCCCTGCGCAAGGATCCGGAGCGGCGCTACGGCTCCGCGGGCCGGCTGGCCGAGGATCTGGACCGGTACCTGGAGGGCCTGCCGGTGCGTGCCCGCGAGGACACGCTGCTCTACCGCTGCGGGAAATTCCTGCGCCGCAACAAAGCGGCGGTCGTGGCCGGCGTCCTGATCTTCCTGAGCCTGGTCGCCGGCCTCGTCGGCATGGCCTGGCAGGCCGGCATCGCCCGCGAACAGGCCCGCTTCGCTCGCGCCGAGGCGAACAGCCTGCACCGCACCATCGACTTTCTGCTGGAGCTCTTCGGCGCCGCCGCCGAGGACTCCTGGGCTACCGGTTTCGGCCGCGAGCTCACGGCCCGGGAACTCCTGGAGCGCGGCGCGCGCAACATCACCGAGGACCTGATGGACCAGCCGCGGGAGCGCTCGGCGATCCTCGGCGCCCTGGGGCACACCTTCACCCTCCTCGGGGAATTCGACCGGGCGGAGCCCATGCTCACCGAATCCCTGGCCCTGCGCTATCCGATCTACGGGGAGGACCACCCCGAGATCGCCGAGGCGCGCTACCGCCTCGGGGTCCTGCGGCGCGAGCAGGGACGGCTGGAGGAGGCCGAGGAGCACCTGCAGGCGGCGCGGGACATGTGGGCGCGGCACTGGGGCCAGGACCATGAGGACGTCGCCCAGGCCACCCACGCGCTGGCCCTGTGCCTGGAGAAAGAGGGGCGTCTCGGCGAGGCCCGGGAGCTCGTCGAGGGCCTGATCGAGCGCGAGCGGCGCACGGCCGAGCCCGACGCCGGCCGCATCCGGTCCCTGCGCAACATCCTCGGCGGGATCCTCTACCAGCAGGGGGACTTCGCCGGCGCCGAGGCCGTCTTCCAGGATCTGGTCACGGGACTCCGGCCGCTGCGGGCGGAGGAGCCCCTGTTCTTCGCCACCTGCCTGAACAACCTCGGCCTCCTGCGCCACGAGCAGGGCCGCCTCGAGGAGGCCATCCCCTGCTACGAGGAGGCCCTGGAGGTGCGCCGGGCCAGACTCCCGGCCGGTCATCCCGAGGTCTTGAACAGCCTCAACAACCTCGCCGGCGCGCGCTACTCCACCGGCGAGCTCGGGACCGCTGCCGCCCTCTTCCGGATGGCCCTGGAGGCCGGGCGGAGCAGCCTCCCCGAGGGCCATCCCACCCTGGCCCGGATCGAGATGAACCTGGCGCGCTGCGAAGCCGGCCTTGGCCGGCGGGAGGAAGCCGAGGCCCGCTTGCGCCGGCTCCTCGACGAGCAGACCGGGCGCCTGCCCCCGACCCACCTCCTCCTCTCGGCCCTGGAGCGGGACCTCGGCGCCCTGCTCCTGGAGGAAGGGGAGTTCGAGGAGGCCGCCGAGTGGTTCCAGCGGGCCCTCGATGCCCGCCTCCAGACCCTCGGCGACGGCCATCCGGGGGTCGCCGACCTGCGCTCGGAACTGGCCGCCGCCCGCCTCGGCCTGGGCCAGGGGGAGGAAGCGCAAGTCCTTCTGGAAAAGGCTCTTCCAATCCTGGAGCAGGCCTGGGGCGAGGACGCCCCCGAAGCCGTGCAGGCCCGGGAACGCCTGGAGCAGGCCCGCGGCCTCCTCCCGGAGGAGAAAAAGTCTCCCCCGGGATGAGGGGATCCGCCCCGGCCTTCCGCCGACCCAGGGGAACACCCCCGGACCTCCGTCCACCCTTCCACGATGCAGCGACTCCTCCCCTTCCTCGCCCTGGCCCTCACGGCCCCGCTTCTGGCCGGCGGCAGCCGCACCCACACCAGCCTCGAGTGGGCCGCCACGGGGGCCGGCAGCGGCATGACCCTGGACTCGAAGTACGTGGAGTACGTCGGCCATCCCCGCGTCGAGCAGAAGTTCGATGTGCGCCTGGACAACGCCCCCGCCTTTACGCCGGTGACGGTGTCGGTGGACGGACGGGACCTCTTCGAGATGTCCACCGACAGCCAGGGGCGGGCCGAGGCCATCATCGAGAACCTTTCCAGCCCCGCCGTGGACGGCGGGCGGCCGGCCCCGAGCCGGCGCATCAACACCGGAAGCGTCCTGAGGGTCTACAACCCGGCCGCCGGCGTGGACGTCTCCGCGAACTACGTGGAGGTTCCGCCGACCCCCTGAGCGACGTCGCCGCTCCGCCCGGGCCCGGGTTCCCCGCGAATGGAGGAGCCCGGGCCCTTCGCTTCTTCCCGCTTCTTGCCAGAAACCCCGTCCTCCGGACTGCGGCTGCGGGGAAGTGTAAGGGAACACCATTCCCGGACCCCCTGCGTGGAGACAGCCATGATGCAATTCCCTCCGAGGCGGACCATCCCGGCCGCGATCCTCTTGTCCCTCCTGAGCCTCGCCTCCCTGCCGGCCCAGAACGTCGGCGGAGGGATCGGCGAGCTCTGGCTCCTGGAAGGGGACGCCGCCAACCCCAACCAACTGGGCATGGACCTGGACCTGGCCGGCGACCTGGATGGAGACGGGCGCGACGACTGGCTGCTCCTCGAGTTCGGACCCACTCCCCAGGCCACGATCCACTCCGGGCAGTCCCCGGAGCTGGTGCTGTGGACCTCTCCTCCCCATCCCCTTTTCTACGCTCCGACGGCC
>JALUUN010000193.1 GCA_027021325.1 Planctomycetota bacterium | reverse complement strand
GGTTCCGGCCTGGCACTCGGCCTGGTCTCCCCACGGAAGAAGGCTGCTGACGGAGACCGGGTTCGCCGTTCCCGCCGCCGGAAACGGAACTCGAAGGGAGAGGCCCACCTCGTGGAGGTGGATCGCGAAGGCGGGCGGAGAGCGCGGCGGCCCGGCTGGCCTCCGGGACGTCGCCGGCGCTGCCACGGGCAAGGACGGCGTCCAGCCCGGGGCCCACCGCCTCGGGCCCCGCCAGGTCAGGCGGCCGACGCCGCCCCGGAAGGCTTCCTCGCCCGCCTCGCGGGAGGACGCCATCCAGCCGGCCCGAGCCCCTTCCCATCCGCGCCCCCAAGCGGCCCCCCGCCCGCGGCGCCGCCGCCCTACAGTGTCGGCGTGAGTTCCGCCGGCCGCCTCACCGACGCCCTCGTCGTGCCCGCCCTGCGCCTGGACCGCGGGGAGGGGCTCGCCGAGGCCCTGCGCTGCCTGCGCGAGTTCGAGCCCCGGATCTTCCTCATCTTCGGCGGCGACGCCGAGGACGTGGCCTGGCTGCACGAGACCCTCGAAGAGCAGGCCGGCTGCCCCATCCTCTTCGCCGCCGACCTGGAGCGCGGCGCCGGTCAGCAGTTCGAGGGCCTCACCCCGCTGCCCGACGCCTGGGCGCTGGGCATGCTCGGCGCCGAGGCCGCCTGGGAGGCCGGCCACCGCACCGCCGTCGAGGCCGCCCAGGCCCGCGTCCGCTGGATCCTCGCCCCGGTCCTCGACCTCCACGTCCCCGGACAGGCCTCGCCCATCATCGGCCACCGATCCTTCGGCAGCGAGGTGGCCCGCGTCATCGAATGTGCCGGCGCCTTCGCCCAGGGCGTCCTCGAGGGCGGCGGCCAGCCCTGCGCCAAGCACTTCCCGGGCCACGGCACCGTCACCCAGGACAGCCACACCGAGGAGGCCATCTCCTTCGAAGAGCCCGGCGTCCACCTCGAGCCCTTCCAGGCCCTGCTGCCGAAGATCCCCTCGGTGATGCTCGGACACCTGGAGTTTCCGGTCGTGGACGAGAGCGGCCGTCCCGCCAGCCGCTCGCCCTACTGGGTGAAGCTCCTGCGTGAGGACCTCGGCTACCAGGGCCTGATCCTCACCGACTCCCTGCGCATGAAGGGCTACGCCATCGAGCCCGAAGAGCACGGCGCCGTGGAGAGCCTGCAGGCCGGTGTGGACCTGATCCTGGACCCGAAGGACCCGGTCACCGTGGCCCGGACCCTGCGCGACAGCCTCAAGTTCGGCGAACTCGACGAAGAGGCGGTGCGCCGGAGCGTCCGCCGCGTCGAGACCTTCCTCGAGACCGCTCGCGCCGCCGAGCCCGGCCGCTCCCGGCCCCTCATGCTCGGCGCCGGCGCCCGCCGTCTGCTGCGGCCGCTGCCCGGCGGCCGGCCGGCGGCGCGCAGGCTCCAGCGCCCCGAGGCCGCCCTCTGCCTGGCGCCGACCCTGGACGCCCTCCGCTTCCTGGAAGAGTGGGGCGTCGAACTCCACCACGTCCAGGACGAGCCGCCTGATCCCCTGCCCGATTCCCTCCTGATCCTCTGGGGCGCAGCCGCCGGGCGCGGCTTCCCGAGCCTCCCCGGCCCCTGGCTCGAGGCCATCCACCAGCACCACCCGGTCCTCTACGTGGCCGGTTCGCCCGAGGCCGCCGAGGCGGCGCCGGCCAGCGCCCAGGGGTACTCGCTGCCGGGCATGAGCCCGGCTCTCCTGGCCCTCCTCTTCGCCGGCGAGGAGGAGGCCGGCGAGGAAGGCTGAGGGCCGGCGACGGAGGAGGCGGGCCCGCGCGTGGCGCGGGCCACCCGTGCAGGCCGATCCCGGGGAACCCTCCGCCCGGGCCGGCTCCGCGGCTCTCGCGGGAGAGCTCCGGTTCCGCCGCCCCCGGAACCCCGGTTTCCGCCAGGGACCGGCCCTCCTCCTCTAGAATCGGCCCCTCCGGGCGGGAAGGTCTCCCGCCCCCGACCTCCTTCACCATGCTTCCGACCGCCGATACCACCCTCGCCCCCGAGTCGCGGGGCCTCCTGGCCATCGAGGTGGACTCGCCCGTCCGCCTCGCCTTCCTCAAGAAGGTCTATGCCCTCTTCTCCCTGGCGATCACGGTCTTCGCCGGAACCGCCTGGCTGGGCATCGAGACCGGCTACGCCGTCCAGCTCACCCTCAAGGTCTACGGCAGCGGCTTCCTCGGCCTCATCCTCCTCTTCGCCGTGCCCTTCCTGGTGCTGCGCATGACCGCCCACGCCTTCCCCATGAACATCGTGGCGCTGCTGGGCTTCGCGGTCTTCGAGGGTTTCCTGACGGGCGGTCTCATCGCCATCTTCACCGGCTACTTCCACCCGGCCACCGGCGCCTTCGTGATGGACGCCGCCAGCGGCGTGATCGTCGCCAAGGCCGCCGCCATGACCGGAGTCACCTTCACTGGCCTGACCCTCTACACCCTCACCAACAAGCGCGACTTCTCCTTCCTCGGCGGCGCGCTCTGGACTGGTTTCTTCATTCTCGTCGGCTTCGGGATCCTGTCCTGGATCTTCGGCTTCGACATGGGGAACGTGTACTCCCTGCTCTGGGTCGTCCTGATGGCGGGCTTCGTCCTCTACGACACCTCGAACATCATGCGCCGCTACCCGGTGAACCAGCCGGCGACGGCGGCAGTGGTGCTGTTCCTCGATTTCGTCATCCTCTTCAAGCACCTGCTCATGCTCCTGAGCCGGCGCGATTGAGGACCGGCCGCCGCCCGTCCCGCGCCCCGCTCCGGCGCCTGGCCGGGGCGGGGTGCCTGCTTGGCGGCCTCGCCGTCTGGGGCTGCGGCGGCGGCGAAGGCGCGCCTCCGGCGGAGTCCGCACCGGCGCTCCAGGGCCTGGCCCTGGACGAGCACGGCCGCCCCCTCGCCGGCGCGGCGGTCGAGGTCGAACGCCGCGCCCTGGAGAGCGGCCGGACGGTCCTCGAGGAACTCACCGCCGGCGAGGACGGCAGCTTCCGCCTGCGCCCGCCGCGCGACACCGAACTCCTGCGCCTCCGCGCCTC
>JALUUN010000192.1 GCA_027021325.1 Planctomycetota bacterium | reverse complement strand
TTCCAGGAGGAGGCGGTCGTGCGGGCGGTGGCGGATTCCCGGCTGCCGGTCCTCGTCGCGGTCGGGCACGAGACGGATACCAGCCTCGCCGACCTCGCTGCCGATGAGAGTGCGCGTACCCCCACGGCCGCGGCGGTGCGTCTCTGCGAGGGCTGGCAGGCGGCGCGGGGCCGCGTCGAGGATCTCGCCGCCGGTCTCGAGGCCGGGGCCCGGGGCTGGCTGGAGGCGCGGCGCGAGCGGATCGAAGGATACCGCCGGGAGCTCCGCCACCTGCGGCCGGACCGCAGACTCCTGCGCCTGGAGGGCCGCCTGCAGCAGAGCGGCGGCCTCCTTGCCGCCGCCGCCTCCCGCCGGCTCGCGGAAGCGCGGCGCTGTCTGGAGCGTTCCGGCCGGCGGCTCGCCGCGGCCCCGGGTCCCTGGAGGGGCCTGGAGACGGCCTTGCAACAGAGCGGCCGGCGCCTGGCCGTCGTGCCCGGGCCCTGGCGCCGTCTGCGCAGGCGTCTGGAGCGGGCCGGGCGCCGCCTCCTCGCCTCCGGCCCGGGGCCGCGCATGGCACGGCTGGACGGGCGTACCGAAGGACTGGCCGGACGCCTCCGGGCCGCCTCGCCCCTGGCGCCCCTGGAGCGGGGCTTCGCCCTGGTGGAGCACCCGGGGCGGCCCGGAGCCTGGCTGCGCGAGGCCCGCGAACTCCAGCCGGGCCAGGAGGTCCGCGTCCGCCTGCACCGGGGTGCCTTTCGCGGCCGGGTGGAGGAGGTGGAGCCCGAGGAGGCTTGACCCTGGCGCCGGGGCCCGCCTCCGGGGACAATCCGGGGCCTGCCTTCCGGCCCCTGTACCGTCCGCCGCATGCCCCGCGCCGAGCCTGATCCCCCCGTCTTCGAGGAGCGTCTGGAGCGCCTCGAGGCGATCGTCGAGGAGCTGGAGTCCGGGGAGCTCTCCCTGGAGGAGGGCGTCGAGCGCTACCAGGAGGGCGTCCGGCTGCTGCAGGGGTTGCAGGAGGAGCTGCGCGGGGCCGAACTCCGGGTCCGCGAACTCACCGAGGAGCTGCAGCAGGCCCTGGAGGAGGCCGTGCCGGAGGATGGAGACGGCGACGCCGAGGCCTGATGCTTTCGCCTCCTGGCTCGAGGGCTGCCGCCCCGTCGTCGAGGCGGCCCTGGAGCAGGCCCTGGAGGCAGGCAGCGTCGCCCGTGCGCCGCAGGCCCTGCGGGAGGCCGTGGAGTACGCCCTCCTCGGCCCCGGCAAGCGGGTGCGTCCGGCCCTGGTCCTCCTGGCCTGCGAGGCCGAGGGCGGTGCCCGGGAGCGGGCCCTGCCCGCGGCGGCGGCGGTGGAGATGATCCACGCCTACTCCCTGGCCCACGACGACCTCCCGGCCATGGACGACGACCACCTGCGCCGCGGCCGGCCGACCCTGCACGTGCGTTTCGGGGAGGCCCTGGCCATCCTGGCCGGAGACGCCCTCCAGACCCTGGCTTTCGAGACCCTGGCGCGCCAGGAGGACGCCGCCCTGGCTCGCGAACAGGTCCGGATCCTGGCCGGTGCCTCGGGGGCCGAAGGCATGGTCGGCGGCCAGGTCCTGGACCTCGCCGCCGAGGGCACGCGGGGCTCGTGGAAGGTGGTGGAGGAGATCCACCGGCGCAAGACCGGTGCCCTCCTCGGTGCCTGCCTGGAGCTGGGAGCAGCGGCCGCCGGTGCTTCCTCCGCCTCCTGGCGGCCTTTCGGCCGGGCGGTCGGCCTTCTCTTCCAGATCACCGACGACCTCCTCGACGCCACCGCCGCCACCGAGGCCCTGGGCAAGACCGCCGGCAAGGACGCACACCAGGGCAAGGCCACGGTGGTCGGGGCCCTGGGCCTGCCCGAGGCCCTGCGGCGTGCCGAGGCGCTGGCGGGCCTCGCCCGCGAGCGTCTGCCTGCTGCAGCCGCGAGCGGGCCGCTCCGGGACCTGCCGCGATTCCTCCTGGAACGATGCCGATGACGCCCCTCCGCCTGCACGAGATCCAGGGCCCTGCCGACCTCCGGGAGCGCAAGCTCGAGGAGCTGGAGCTCCTGTGCGAGGAGATGCGCTCGGCCCTCATCGAGAAGGTCCTGCGCACCGGCGGCCACCTCGGCAGCAACCTCGGTGTCGTCGAGCTCACCGTCGCCCTGCACCGGGTCTTCGATTTCGCCCGCGACCGCCTGGTCTTCGACGTCAGCCACCAGTGCTACCCGCACAAGATGCTGACCGGACGCTACGCCCGCTTCGAAACCCTGCGCCAGACGGGCGGGCTGTCCGGCTTCTGCAACCGCCGGGAGTCGCCCTGGGATCTGTTGACGGCCGGACATGCCGGGACCGCCGTCTCCTTCGCCCTGGGCATCGCCGAGGGCCTGCGCCAGCGCACGCCCCCGGGCTCGGAACCGCCCTGGACCGTGGCCCTGGTCGGGGACGCGGGTCTGGCGGCGGGTTGCTCCTTCGAGGGCTTGAGCCAGGCGGCCGAACACCGGCCGCGGCTGCTGGTGGTCCTGAACGACAACGAGTGGTCCATCGCCCGTTCGGTCGGCGCCCTGGCCCGCTACCTCAGCCGGGTCCGGACTTCGCGCACCCTCCAGATCGCCTACGAACGCCTTGGCGATCTCGCCCGGCGCATCCCCTGGCTGGGCTCCAAGGTGGATGAGGTCGGCGAGGTGATCCGCCACGTGCTCGTGCCCGGCCACATCTTCGAGGAGCTCGGCATCAACTACGTCGGCCCCCTGGATGGCCACGACCTGGTCGGCTGCGTCGAGGCTCTAGAGCGGATCCGTCGTCTCGACGGCGTGCACCTGGTCCACTTCCTGACGGAGAAGGGCCGTGGCTACGAGCCCGCGAAGACCGATGCCCAGCGCGCCCACGGGGTCGCGCCCTCGGCCGAGCCGGGGAAGGTCCCCGCCGCCCGGCGCCCGGCTGTCCTGGATGGAGAGCGGCGCGCCTTCACCGCGGTCTTCGGCGAAGCCCTGAGGGAACTGGCCGCGGAGGACGAGCGGATCGTGGCGATCACCGCCGGCATGCCCCACGGCACCGGCCTCACGGCCTTCGCCGAGCGCTTTCCCGAGCGCTTCTACGACACCGGCATCACCGAGCAGCACGCCGTGGCCCTGGCTGGTGGGCTGGCGACGGCGGGGCGGCGCCCGGTGGCGGCGATCTACTCGACCTTCCTGCAGCGGGCCTACGACCAGGTCTTCCAGGAGGTCGCCCTGCAGGGCGAGGACGTGGTCTTCGCCCTGGACCGCGCCGGCCTCGTGGGCCAGGACGGGCCGACGCACCACGGGCTCTTCGATCTCGCCTATCTGCGCACTCTCCCCGGCATCGTCCTGGCCAGCCCGCGGGATGCCGTGGACCTGCGGCGCATGCTGCGCGAGGCCCTGAAGCGCGGGGGGCCCTGGGCGCTGCGCTGGCCCCGGGGCAAGGCCCTGGAATGCCTGGGACCGGAGGCGGGGCTCCGGCCCGAGCTGCAGCCGGGGAGCGCCGAGCTCCTGCGACCGGGGCGGGACGGTGCGGTCTTCGCTCTCGGGGCTCTGGTCGAGACGGCGCTCCTCGCCGCCGCGCTGCTGGCGGAGCGCAGCGGGCACGAGGTCGAGGTCTGGGATGCGCGCTTCTGCCGCCCCCTGGACCAGGGGGCGCTGGCCTCGGCAGCCCGCCGGCTGGGCTGGATCGCCACCGTGGAGGAACATGCCCTCCAGGGTGGCTTCGGCTCGGCGGTGGCGGAGACCCTGGCCGATCTCGACCTGCGGGTGCCGCTTCGGCGGCACGGCGTCGCCGACCGCTTCGTCGAGCATGCCTCTTCCCGGGAGGAGCAGCTCGCGGCCTGCGGTCTGACGCCCGAGGCCCTGGCGGAGGCCTGGGCCGAAAGCCTGCAGGGTGCGGCCACCGTGAAGGAGGAGAGCGCCCCGTGAGTCCGGGCAACGGCGGCCGCGGCGGGGCGCGCGCCGAGCGTCTCAGCCTGCCCCGCTCGCGCAAGCCGCGGGTTCTGGTCGTCTCCGATCCGGGCAAGCCCGAGGCCCTGGAAGCGGCGGAACGGGTCGCCGACCACCTCCAGGGGCGGGCGCGGGTTCTGGATGTGGAGACCGTCCGCAGCCGCGATCCCATCCGCAGCAAACCCGACCTTGTGGTCGTCCTGGGAGGCGACGGCGCCATGCTCGCGGTCTCCTTCCGTCTCGGCAAGCGCCAGGTGCCGGTCCTCGGGGTGAACTTCGGGCGGGTGGGCTTCCTGGCGGGCGTCTCCCGGGAGCACGCGCTGCGGGTCCTGGATCGGGCCCTGGAGGGCCGTGCCGCTCTGGAGGAGCACGCCATGATGCACGCCCGGATCCGCCGCCAGGGGCGGGTGCTCCTGGATACCCATATCCTCAACGAGATCGCCATCCAGCGGACCTGGGGTTCGAGCATGGTGGAGGTGGATCTGACCGTGGACCGGCGGCCGGTCTGCCAGTACCGCGGTGACGGGGTGATCGTCGCCACGGCGACCGGTTCCACGGCCTACAGCCTCGCCGCCGGCGGCCCGGTCCTGAGTCCGCGCCTCGATGCCTTCGTGGTGACTCCCCTCGCTCCCTACATGCTCGGCATGCGGCCCCTGGTCCTGCCCGGTCACCGAGTGGCGGCCCTGACCGTCCACCAGGACGCGGGTTTCACCGCCGACGGCCACGAGGAGCATCGCCTGCACCCGGGAGACGTGGTCCGGGTCGGTCCCTCGCGCCGGCGCTTCCGCCTGGTCGTGGACACCACGTTCTACGATCGCTTGCGCGGCAAACTGGGCTGGGGCGTCACGCCGGGCGACGGCGAGGCCTGAGCCGGTTTCGCCCCCGGCCGCCGACGGAGCGGGCCGGGGGCGGGAACAGCGGGAGCGGGGATCAGGGAAGGAGGAGCTGCTGCCAGCCGCCGGTACCCGTCTGGCCGTCGGGATTGACCACCTCGACCCAGTGCCAGTTGTAGCGGTCGGGGTCGAACATGCCCGGGGGCGGCGGTTCCGAGACCAGGCCCTGCCAGTCGAAGCTGGCCTCCTGTACGCCGGGGGCGAAGGGTCCGCCGAGCATGAGCCGGTAGAGCTGGAAGTTGTCCAGCTCGACGTCGGTCTCCCAGATCGGCCGTCCGTCAGCGGTGGTTTCGTCCGTGGGGTGGAGGGCGGCCTCCAGTACCTGGGTCCGCATCTGGTTCAGGGTGCCGAGGGGATCAGGCACCGGGGCCGCGGGATCCCAGGGACTGTGCAGGCGCAGGAGGGCTCCGGGCTGGAGATCCCAGGCCGCAACGCGCAGGCGCCGCGGCGGCTCATGGCGGAGCTCGGTCAGCCCGTAGCTTCCCTGGCCGTCGAGGATCAGGCCGTACTGGAACAGACGCACGGCATGGTTGAAGGAGGTCACCGGGGTGCCGCCCAGGAAGGCTCCATCCCAGAAGAAGTCTGCGGGATCCGGGTTCGAGAAGTCCACGGGAACCCAGTTCTGGCTCATGAGGGGCACCATCTCGTAGAAGGTGTTCGGCTCGGCCGGCAGGAGTTCCACCTGACTGGGGGCCGGCGCCGTCAGGATCCTGGCGATGCCGTCGTCGGCTGCCACCCGGAGCTCGCTGCCGAGCGGCGTCGCCAGGAACACGGCGCGCTGATGGGGCAGGACCAGGAGGTCGAGGAGATCGTTCGTCGCCGCACTGCGGGCTGGATCCGCCGAGCGCCGCCAGAGGCCGGCGCCGCCGCGGACGTCGAACCACCAGCCCTCGCCCACCGGATCCCCGTCCTCCAGGAACAGGCGCAGGGTCCAGCCGATGTTGGCCTCGCGAGCCTGTTCCTCGAACAGCGTCAGGGCGTCGAGGACGAAGGGGTCGTCCTGGGAGCCGGGGAAGACCGTGAGCGGCAGGCCGGCGAGGGGGGCGGTCCCGAAGTCCAGTTCCTTCATGAAGGCGACGACTCCCTTGAGCTCCTTGGGCCGGCCGGCCAGGTCCCGGAAGCCGGAGCTGAAATGGAAGAGGCTCTGGACCGTGCCCTCGTTGGTGAGGCCGAAGCTGCCGACGAGGCGCGTCGGTTCGGCCACCGGGTCCTCGCTCCAGAAGGCCTCGCGCTGGGCGACGCCCCGGATCTGGGCGGTTTCCAGGGGCAGGAGGGTGCCGGCCAGGGACTCGACGAGGACCTCGGTCATGCGGTTGTTCGAGAGGTCCGGCAAGGCGTGGCACTGGACACAAGAGCGGCCGCCGCAGAGGTCGACGTCGCGCATCATCCAGACCTTGAGGCCGAGTGCCGCCCCCTCGCCCGTGGGCTCCGGCGGGCCGCCCAGGTCCTCGGGCAGTTCCAGGACGCCGGGATCGTCTCCCCAGTCGCCGCTCGGCCGCCGGTCCAGGCCCTGGCGCGGGTTCGGCGGATAGTGGATGGAGTTCACGAACTCCTCGAAGCGGGCGATGTCCTCGGGCGGCAGTTCCTGACCGCCGAGGAGGCTGGCGAAGGCCTCGTTGAAGTCCTGGAAGCTCGGGCGATCGCCTCGCCAGTGGTAGGGGGCGTTGGTCGTCAGCTCCTGCGCCTCGGGTGCGACCTCGTGGTTCAGGAGCCCCTGGAGACTCTGGGTGACCATGATCCCCTTGAAGGTCGGAAAGCCGTTGGCCAGGAAGTCGTGGGCCGCCTGCAGCTCCACATCGAGGCGCAGGCCGCCGAGGAACTCCTCGGGGAAGGGGTCCGGGTTCGGGGCGTTGAACTCGCCGAGGACCCAGCCCTGGGAGTCGGTCCGGCCGAAGGGGTGGCAGGAGGCACAGGAGACGAAGCCGCTTCCGCTGAGACGGGCGTCGTAGAGGAAGGGGGCGCCTTCCCGGATCCAGGTCGGCCGCGGGTCGTTGCGCAGGTTCATGCGGTCCACGACGATCCCTGCCACCGGATCCACCACGCACAGGGAGTTGTCCAGGCGGTTGAGGACGTAGAGCCGCTCCCCGGGGTCCAGGGGGTCGGTCGGCCGGGCCTCCTTCCAGCGCAGTCCCGAGGGCCCGCACATCGAGTCGTCCACGGGGCTCAGGTCCACGACCCGGACCGGCCAGGCGTAGGGATCGTCGCCCTGGAGCTCGGCGATGAGGATCCGGTCGGTGCCCATGCTGGCAAGGAACACCCGGGCGGGGGCGCCGGTCACGGGGTCCGGGGCGAGGGCCAGGTCGTTCAGGGTCGAGACCGCCCGGTCGAAGGGCACCGGCGTGGGAGGGATGCCGAGGGACTCGTCGCCGGGGTCGAGGGCGTTCACGTCCCAGCGGAGGACCTCGGCTGCGCCCTCTGGATCGCGGATCCAGTAGAGGGTGCTGGCGACGAAGCCCGTGGGCTCGGCCGCGACCTCGGAACCACTGCCGTTGCTGTTGCGGGCCTCGGCACCGGTGACCAGGAGGTCGCCGTTGGGGGCGGCACGCATGTTGAAGTTCAGGCTGCCGAGCCCGGTCAGGTGGCTGAGATAGCCCCCGAGGACGTCTCCGACATGGAGGGCGTAGTCATAGTCTTCGAACTGGCTGCGCTCGGCGCGGTTCTTGGCGTTGAGGGCGTAGACCGTGCTGGCGGCCGTCACGTGCAGAGCCCGGGTCTCGCGGATCCCGATTTCCCGGATCTGCGGGTCCAGACCCTCGGAGGGGTCCACCGGCCTCGCCAGAGGCCAGAACCAGTCGGAGGCCACCGGCTGCAGGCGGAAGTTGTCGTCGAAGAAGAAGACCCCGAGCTCGGGGATGCTCATGTGGCCGACGTAGAGGAGGGGAATGGTGCCGTTGAAGAGGTGGAACTCGAGGTCCGTGGGCTCGTCTCCGACCCAGGTCGTCTCCAGGTGGCGGACCTCGAGCTCGCTGGCCGGGGCGCCCGGCGCCAGGCTCAGCTCGACAACCGAGACCGAGTCCGAGAGGAAGTCGGCCGTGAAGAAGCACTGGACCTCGGGCGCCCATTCCACGGTGACCGGCTCCAGGCCGACAGGAATCCGCAGAAGGAAGCGGTCCTCGGCGGGCAGGTCCTCCCGGGTGTCCCAGACCTCGACCGAGTTGTCCGGGGTGTTGCAGACCAGGAGGAGGCTGCGGCCGCCCACCTCGGCCAGGTCCACGGGCCGGTGGTGCGGGCTCTCGACGTTGAAGTAGCCGCCGCGGCCCTGAGCCAGGGCCGGGGAGACGGCGAGGAGGCAGAGCAGGGCGACCTGGAGGCCGCGCAGACAGGGCTGGGATCGGGACATGGCGGAAGGCGGGTTCGGGGGGCTTCCTTCCGAGCGGAAGCAGGGGAAGGGCGTTACACACCTTTCGCTGCTTGCCCTGCGGGACCAGGGAAGTCCCTGCTAGACTTGGAGCTCCCTCGGAGACCCCTTCCTGGACCGGCCGGTCCGTTCCTTCCGGAAGCCTTCCCAGCACGAGCTCCATGCCCTCCTTCCTCCGTCTCGCTCTCCTCGGTCTGGCCGCCCTCGGCCTTCTCCTGCCCGACGCCCCGGCCCAGAGGGTGCGGACCGTCCGCGTGGCCTCCGGTCTGGACAACCCGCTCTTCGTGACCTCGCCGCCGGGCGATGCGGCGCGGCTCTTCATCCTGGAGCAGAACACGGGCCGGATCCGGATCCTGAAGAACGGCAGTCTGCTGTCGACGCCTTTCCTGGACATCGGCTCCCTCAACAGCCAGGGCGGCGAGCGCGGGCTCCTGGGCATGGCCTTTCACCCCGACTACGCGAGCAACGGCCGCTTCTTCATCAACTACACGAACAACGCCGGCGACACGGTGATCGCCGAATACCAGGTGTCGGCCAATCCCGACGTAGCGGACGCCTCGAGCGCGCGCACGGTGATGACCATCGGCCAGCCCTTCAGCAACCACAACGGCGGCATGCTGGCCTTCGGCCCCGATGGCTACCTCTACATCGGTACCGGCGACGGCGGTGACGCCAATGACCCTTTTGGGAACGGGCAGAACCCGCAGACCCTCCTCGGCAAGATGCTGCGCATCGACGTGGACGGCGGCATCCCCTACGGGATTCCTTCGACCAACCCCTTCGTCGGCGACCCGACGACCTTGGATGAGATCTGGGCTCTGGGCCTCCGCAATCCCTGGCGTTACGCCTTTGATCGTGAGACCGGTGACCTCTGGATCGCTGACGTCGGCCAGGGAACCTGGGAGGAAGTGGACTTCGAGCCCGCGGGCAGCCCGGGCGGCATCAACTGGGGCTGGGATCAGCGTGAGGGCGCCCACTGGTTCCAGGGCGGCAGTGGCACGGGATACACCGACCCGATCTATGAGTACCAGCATACCTTCAACCCCTTCCGTTGCTCCATCACCGGCGGTTATGTCTACCGCGGCAGCGCCATCCCGGGCTTGCAGGGTACCTACTGGTTTGCCGAATGGTGCTCCGACGAGGTCTGGAGCTTCCGTCTGGTGAACGGCCAGGTCACCGAATTCACAGACCGCACTGCCCAGGTCGCCCCCGGTGGGGGTCTGAACCTGACGAGCATCAGCAGTATGGGCGAGGACGCCAACGGGGAGCTCTACTTCTGTGACCACACCGGCGGCGAAGTCTTCATGCTGGTGCCGGACTTGATGCAGCTGGGGGTGAGCAATCTGGTTGCCGGCCAGACCGCGACCTTCAGCATCAGCCAGGCGACGCCCGGAGCGACCGTCTACCTGGCCTACAGCCTCGCCGGCGAAGGGCTGACGACCGTGCCGCAGCTGGACGTGACCCTCGGCATCCTGAGTCCGGTCCTCTTGACCACTCTCTCCGCCAACGGGCAGGGAAGTGCCAGCCACCAGCAGGCGATTCCCGCGAACGCTGCCGGCGTCCCGGTCTGGATCCAGGCCGCCGAGAGCGGCAACACCTCGAACGTCGTGGCGGCCGTCGTCCAGTAGAGGACGAAGTCGTCGAGCCTCAGGCGTAGATGCCGCGGAGCTCGTCGAAGTACGCGACGCGGCGCACGCCCATGACGCAGGCCGCCAGGCGCAGTGAGATGCCGTGGGCCTGCTCCTCGGCCCGTGCCTCCTGATAGGCGCGGGTCACCATCCTTACCAGCCGCTCGTCCACCAGTTCCTCCGGCCACAGGAAGCCGGCCCGGTTCTGAACCCACTCGAAGTAGGCAATGAGGATCGAGCCCGAGTTGCCGAGGAGGTCGGGAACCACCGGAATGCCCCGTTCGCGCAGGACCCGGTCGGCGCGGGCGGTGGAGGCGGCGTTGGCGACCTCGACGACGAGGCGCGCCTGGAGGTCTTCGGCGACGGTTCCCGTGATCTGACGCGAGGCGGCGGCGGGGATCAACACGTCACAGGGGAGGCGCAGGAGCTCGTCGTTGCTGAGGTCCTCGCCGCCGGCGAAGCCGGAGACGCGCCCGGTGCTCCCCTGGTGCTCTTCCAGGGCGCTCCAGTCCAGGCCCTGTTCGTTCCAGGTTCCGCCGTGGAGATCACTGACCGCGAGGATCGTATGGCCTTCGGCGGCGAGCTGCCGCAGGACCTGGCGGGCGGCGTGTCCGGCGCCCTGGACCACGACCCGTGCGGGGCCCTCGTGGCCCATCTCGGCGAGGCGCAGGCGCAGGGTGGTAACCGCTGAGACGCCGACAGCGTGGTTGCGCCCGTAGCTGCCGCCGAGGCCCGGCGGCTTGCCGACGACCACGGCGTTCTCGGTATGGCGGACGTGCATGGAGTAGGTGTCCAGGAGCCAGGCCATGATCTGCTCGCTGCAGTGCATGTCCGGCATCAGGACATCCTTCTCCGGACCGACCAGGTCCAGGAGACCGGCCATGTAGCGGCGGACGATGTGTTCGACATCGGCTGGATGTTCGCCGCGCGGGTCGAAGTCGATGCCCCCCATGGAGCCACCGAAGGGAACTCCGATGGTGGCGCACTTCCAGGTGTTCCAGGCCGCCAGGGCCCGGAGCTCACCGCGGTGGACGTCGCGGGTCAGCCGGAGGCCGCCGAGGCAGGGGCCGAGGGACAGGTTGTGCTGGATGCGGTAGCCGTCGTAGACCTCGATGCTGCCGTCCTGCTTCTGGACCGGGATCGCGAATCGGTACTCCCGGTCCGGAACGCGCAGGACGGAATAGGTGTCCGGAGACAGGCCCAGCAGAGCCGCCGCCTGGTCGAACTGCTCGGTGAGGCTCTCGTAGGCGTCGTCGTCCAGGGAAGGCGTCGGAGGCTGAGCCTCTTCCGGTCCAGCGGGGGGAAGGAGGTCGGAGTCAGGCATAGATCCCTCGCAGCCGCAGGCAGTAGGCGACCCGGTCCACGGCGACGCAGTAGGCGCCGATGCGCGGGCTCGTCGCGTAGCGTTCGGCGGCTTCCACGACGTCGCGGAAGGCCTTGACCATGATCCGCTCCAGGCGCTCACAGACGTCCTCCTCCTCCCAGAAGTAGCCCATCCGGTCCTGGACCCATTCGAAGTAGGAGACGGTGACGCCGCCGGCGTTGGCCAGGATGTCGGGGACGACGAAGACCCCCTTCTCCTCGAGGATGCGGTCAGCCTCGGCTGAGGTCGGGCCGTTGGCTCCCTCGACAATGACGCGCGCTTGGATCCGGGCGGCGTTCTGGCTGGTGATCTGGTTCTCCGTGGCGGCCGGGACCAGGACGTCGCAGGGAAGCTCCAGCAGTTCCTCGTTGGAGACCCGGTCGGCGTCCGGGAAGCCCTCCAGGGAGCGCTTCTCGGCCAGCCAGTCGAGAACCTGAGGCATGTCCAGACCCTTCTCGTTGTGGATGCCGCCGTAGATGTCGGAGATGGCAACCACCTTGTGGCCGAAGCGATCGTGGAGGAGCAGGGCGCCGAGGCCGCCGACGTTGCCCGAACCCTGCACGACGATGCGGGCCGGGCCCTGGTGACCGACATAGGTCAGGGCCTCACGGGTTGCGAGGGCGACGCCCAGGCCGGTGGCGATGCGCCGGCCCTGGCTGCCTCCCAATCCGATGGGTTTGCCGGTGACAATGGCGGTCTGGGTCATGCGCCGGTGCATGGAATAGGTATCCATGAACCAGGCCATGACCTGCTCGTTGGTGTTCATGTCCGGAGCCGGGACGTCGCGCTCCGGTCCGATGATCTCGAGGAGGTTGGCCGCATAGCGTCGGGTCAGACGTTCCAGTTCGCCCTGGGAGAGGCGGCGCGGGTCGCAGATGACGCCCCCCTTGCCGCCGCCGAAGGGAACGTTCACCACCGCGCACTTCCAGGTCATCCAGGCTGCCAGAGCCCGGACCTCGTCGAGGTGCACGTCCGGGGCGAAACGGATGCCGCCCTTGGCCGGGCCCCGGGCGATGGAGTGCTGGACACGGTAGCCCGTGAAGACCCGCAGGGAGCCGTCGTCCATCTGGACGGGGATGGCGACGGTGAGCTCGTGGGCGGGTCTGGCCAGGATCCGCTGGAAGCCCTGGTCCAGGCCGAGCAGGTCCGCCGCCTTGGCGAAGCGGGCCTGCATCTGCAGGAAGGGATTGGACTCGGCGCCGACCGAGGGGGAGGAGGCAGCTCCGGGCATGACCGGGGGCGGACAGGAGTCGGAGGCTCGCCGGCGCCGGGGAGGCGGGAGCCGGCCGCGACGCGGCAATCTACCCCCGCGGCCGGTAGGGTGGGAGTCCAGGAGAGGCGAAATGGACGGAGCCGGCGCAGATTCCCGGGACCCCGCACCGCGGGAGCCCCCCGCGGACCGCCCCTCAAGGGCGGAGGGGCTCCCGGCCGATGAACCCGGGTCCGTGCCTCCTGCCTCCATGGAGTCTCTCGCCACACCGCGCGACGCCCTGCAGTACCGCGCCAGGGGCCGTCCGACTGTCTTCCTCGATCAGGGGCGGATCCTGGCCGCCCAGGAGGAGCAGATCGTCCTCCAGGAGCTGGGCCTCGACCGCTTGGAGTGCGCCTTGGAGTTCGGGGAGGACCGCGGCGGTGTTCTGGTTCGGGACGCCGGACCGCGGCGGACCTGGCGCGTCGAGCACGCAGGCGCTGTCTACTACGTCAAGGTCCACAAGGCGGTGCCCTGGCGCCAGCGCCTTCGCTTTCTCGGGAACGTCCACAGCCCGGCGCGGGTCGAGTGGGACAATCTGCGGGCCCTCCGCCGGGCAGGCTTCGACGTTCCTGAACCGGTGGCGGTGGGCGAGGAGAGCGCCGGGATCGGCTTCCCTCAGCGGTCCTTCCTGGTGACGCGTGAGGTCCCGGGTCGCCCCCTGGACGCCGTCCTGGCCGAGGGCTGGCCGGATCCCCACCAGCGCGGGACGCGGCGCGCCCGCGATGCGGTCCTGCGGGATGTCGCCGGCATGATCCGCCGCTTCCATGCCAATGGCTTCATTCACAAGGACCTGTATCTGGGACACCTCATCGTCGCCCCGGATCCGCGCTGGGGCCGGCCTTACTTCATCGATCTGCAGCGCGTCGAGCAGCGCTTTCCGCCGCGGCGGCGCTGGTTGGTCAAGGACCTGGCGGCGCTGCTCCTTTCGGCGCCGTCCTCGGTGAGCCGGAGCGACAAGTTGCGGTTCCTTCTGACCTATCTCTGCAAGACGCGGCTGGACCCCCTGGCGCGGCGCTGGGCGCGGGACATTCTGGCGAAGTCGGAGCGGATGAGCCGGCACCGGCCGCGTTACGGCTGACCCAGAATCTGGCCCCATCCGCTGGATCACTTCCGGGCCGGAAGATCAGGCGGCGAGGTCCAGCGCCGCCCGGTAGGCCACCTTC
>JALUUN010000191.1 GCA_027021325.1 Planctomycetota bacterium | reverse complement strand
CCGGCGAGTTCGAGGAGACCGAGGGCCTGGAAGAAGTCTTCCGCCGCGCCCGGATCGTGGCGGTCTCGCCTCTGGCCCTGGGCGGGCGGGCCTGTGGCGTGGTCGCGGTCTGGAGCCGCACGCCGCGGGATTTCGACTCGCGCTTCATGAACCTGGTCGGCGCCATGTGCACGCAGGCGGCGATGGTCCTCGAGGACGACCGCCTGCGCCGGGACCTCGTCCAGGGCGAGGCCCTGCAGAAGGAGGTCGAGATCTCCGGGCACATCCAGCAGAGCCTGCTCCAGGGCGCCGCCCCGCGCAGCGTCCTCGGACTGAACATCGGCACCTACGCCGAGAGCTCGAAGCAGATCGACGGCGATTTCTTCGGCTTCTTTCCGCACTCCCCCTACTGCCTGGACATCCTGGTCGGGGACGTCATGGGCAAGGGGATCCCGGCGGCCATGGTCGGCGCCGCGGTCAAGAGCCAGTTCCTGCGCTACTCGAACAGCCTCCACGCCAGCGGCATGACGCTCCCGCCGGCGGCGCCGGAAGCCATCGTCACTGCGGTGTGGCGGGACATCAATCCGCAACTGATGGAGGTCGGACGCTTCGTCACCGCCTGCTATGCCCGCTTCGACGTGGTGCAGGGCGCCATGACCTACGTGGACTGCGGCCACACGAACACCCTGCAGTACCGGGCGCTCAAAGGCGACGTCCTGCCGCTGTCCTGCGACTGGGTCGGCCCGGTCAACCTGCCCCTGGGACTGCACCGGGAAACCGCCTACCGCGAGCTCCAGGTCAGCGTCTCGCCCGGCGACGTCTTCCTCTTCTACTCCGACGGCATCACCGAGGCCACCTCGCCGCAGGGAGAGATGTTCGGCGAACCGCGGCTGGCGGAGATCCTGCGCGAGCACAACAGCGAGGAGGCCCAGGCCCTGGTGGACCGCATCGTCGCCGAGGTGAAGGACTTCGCCGGCGAGGAAGGACTCGGCGACGACCTGACCGTGATCGTGGTCCAGGTCGCAGGCACCGCCACCCTGGACCCCGGCCTGGACTTCCTGGAGTTCAGCGGCGCTCCGGGCAACCTGCAGATGGTGCAGCGCTTCATCGACGAGATCGCCGCCAGGCTGCCGCAGCTCCAGGAGGCCGAGGAGGACCTCTACAACCTCAAGCTGGCGGTGGTGGAGGCGGTCACGAACGTCGTCCGCCACGGCTACCAGGGCGTCACCGGCGGCAAGGTCCGGATCGAGGCGGAACGCGGCGAGAACCAGCTGCGAATCCGCATCGTCGATCACGGACGTCCCTTCGATCCGCGCCTGGCCGCGGATCCCGATCTCAGCGGTCCCCGCGAGTCCGGCTTCGGCCTGTTCATGATCCGGAGCCTGATGGACGAGATCTACTACTCCACCGAAGGCGAGAACGGCAACTGCCTGACTCTCGTCAAGCGCTTCCCCCCTCAGAAGAACGACCAGCCATGAATCTGAATGTCGAACAGATCGACGGTGTCAACGTCGTCGAGTTCCAGACCGAGACCCTGGACGCCGACAACAGCAAGGAGTTCGCCAACACGGTCCAGGAGATCCTTGACGGGACCTCCAAGGTGGTGTTCGACCTCAAGGACCTGAGCTTCATCGACAGCTCCGGACTGGGCACCATCCTCTCCTGCCTGCGCAAGCTCCAGGAGCACGGCGGCGATCTCAAGCTCTGCAACATGAGCAAGCCGGTGCGGGCCATGTTCGAGCTGGTGCGCATGCACCGCGTGGTCGAGATCTACAACACCAAGGAGGAGGCGGTCCGCTCCTTCTGAGGAGGGGACACCCCGTCCCCCCGGAGGGCCGTCATGTCCGACCGCCGCCTCGCCGTCTTCGCCTTCATCGACGCCTTCGGCTGGGAGATCCTCCAGCGCAACCCCTTCCTGGAGGAGGAACTCCCGCACCGGGCGCCGGTGGAGACGGTCTTCGGGTACAGCTCGACCTGCATCCCCACCATCCTGACCGGCTGCATGCCGCGGGAGCACGGGCACTTCTCGTGCTTCTACTACAACCCCTCCGGATCGCCCTTCGGCCTGTGCCGGACGCTGTCGTTGCTGCCGAAGTCGGTGACCCGCCGCGGCCGCGTCCGGCGCTACCTGAGCAAGGGCCTGGCACGCTGGTACGGCTACGACGGCTACTTCCAGATCTACAACATGCCCTTCGACAAGCTCCCCTACTTCGACTACTCGGAGAAGCGGGACTTGTACCAGCCGGGAGGCATCGAGAACGGACAGCCGACGGTCTTCGACTACTTCCGGCAGACCCGCCTGCCCTTCCACCTGAGCAACTGGCGGGAATCGGAGACGCGCAACCTGGAGGCGGCCGTGCAGGACATCGAGGCCGGCGGCGTGCGCGCCGTCTACCTCTACTTCTACGAACTGGACGCGGTCCTTCACAACCATGGACCGGAGGCGCCGCAGGTCCAGGAGAAGATCGCGTGGTACGAGGAGCAGCTGCGGCAGCTCCTGCACACCGCCCGCGGCCGCTACGACGAAGTGCGCCTCTTCGTCTTCTCCGACCACGGCCAGGCCGCGATCACCGAGGAGGCCGATCTCATGCCGCGGGTGGATCGCCTGGGCCTGCGTTACGGCCAGGACTACGCCGTTGTCTGGGACTCGACCATGGGGCGCTTCTGGTTCTTCCATGACGAGGCACGGGAGGCGATCACCGAGGCCTTGAACGGCCTGGACTGCGGCGCCTGGGTGGACGACGCGACCCTGGAGCGCTGGGGCTGCGACTTCCCCGACGGCAAGTACGGCCACGCCTTCTTCCTGGTGCGCCCGGGGGTCCTGATCAACCCGAGCTACATGGGCGAGGTACGGCTCGCCGGCATGCACGGCTACACCCCCGAGGACCGCGACTCCACGGCCATGATCGCCTCCAGCCATCCGCCGGCCGTCCTGCCGCGGCGGCTGGACGACCACTACGCCATGATGGTCGCCGAGGCCGAATGGGCCGCCGGCGGCGCCGGCGGCCCGGCTCCTGCGCCGCCGGTTCCGGCCCACGTGCCCGTGAAGCGGGAGGAAGCTGCATGAATCCGACC
>JALUUN010000190.1 GCA_027021325.1 Planctomycetota bacterium | reverse complement strand
CACAGTCCCCAGGCCCTGATCGCGATGCTCTATCTGTGCTGCGGCGGCGTCAGGCTCGAACCAAGGCTCCCGTGACCCACAGAAACGTCAGGAGAGCCCTTTTTTCTCCGGGGCCCTCCGCACCCGGCCGGCGCCGGCGGCGCCGGGCCCTTCTTCCTGTCCTGGAGGGCAGGCGGCTCCCGGGTCGGGCGCCGGTCCCGGCACGGCCGCCGGGAGGCCGTCCCCGGGCGAGGGGGCCACCGCAACCTCTGCCGGGCCGACTCCGGCGTGGGCCGGGCATGCCCCTGGCGCCCTCGCCGGCGGCCCGCTCAGCGGGAGTACAGCGGCACCAGCACCTCCGTCCATTCGCCCGGGCGGAGGTCCACGGGCACGGTGGCGGTCTGGAAGCCGCGGGCGTCGGCGCGGAGTTCGTGGGCGCCCGGCGGCAGGAGATCCATGCACCAGGCCGGCTCCTCGGGGAGATTGGACCAGGGCGCCCAGGGGCGGCGCGTGTCCGGGCGGCGGAGGTTCCGGAGAGAGCGCACCGTCCCCCGCCCGTCCAGGGGGCGGAGCAGGAGGCTCAGGTTGCGCAGGGGCTGGCCCAGGGCCTCGGGCGGCGCCTCGAAGGTGACGCGGAGCCGCCCTCCCTGATGGACGACGACGGTCTTCTCCACGGTGTCGCCGGGGAGCACCTCCACCTCCTCGCCGCGCACCGGCATCCACCAGTTCTCTGCCGGGTCCGGGGTCGCCGGGCCGGGCAGGACCTCGAGCTGCCAGCGTCCGGCGGCGAGCGGCGGCAGGAGCCCGTCCTCGGCGGGCTCCACCCAGCCGCCCGGCCAGACCAGCCGCCGCGACCCCAGCCGGCGGGCGCCGACCCGGCTGCCCGGCACCGGCTGGCCGCTCGCGTCCACGATGCGCACCCGCAACAGCCCCGGCGGGGCCTCGGCCTCCAGGACCAGGTGGGCGGAGGCGCGGGGGGCTTCGGCCAGGATCACCCGGGCCGAGGCCTGGCGCCGCTGCGGGGCGCTGGCCTGGACCTCGAAGGTGCCCGGGTCGTCGAGCCAGAAGAAGGTCTGGCCCGCGGTGGCGGGCAGGCGCTGGCTGGCGACGTGGAGACCGCCGGCATCGGGCCGCGCGGGATCCAGACGGCGCACCCGCAGGTCCACGGGGACCGGGCTCAGACCGCTCCGGTCCTCCCAGGAGACGTCCAGGCGGAAGCCGGGATACACGATCTCCAGGTCCAGGGTGCCGGTCTCGGCCCGCACCGGCTCGGAGTCCGCCGCGCCGCGGGTGAAGAAGAGGGCGGCGCTGCCGAGCCGCACCTCCCAGAGGCCCTCCTTGAGACCGCCGAAGCGAAAGCGCCCGTCGGCTCCGGTCACCGCCTCGCCGTGGCCGAGGCCGCCGCGCACCGCCTCGGTCCGGAGCGGCCGCCCCAGCCAGTCCTGGCCGCGGCCGACGAGGTCGGCCCGCACCTCGAGGTCCGGGAGCGGCTGGCCGTCCCGGTCCACGACCCGGCCGGCGAGGACGCCCGTTCCCTCGAGGACCAGGTCGCCGACGTCCCGGTCCCCGGTGGTGTCGAGGTCCAGGGGGTCCAGGGCGGCGCCGCCGTGGCCGTCGGCCCAGGCGAGGAGCCGCCACTTCCCCGGCGTCTGGAAGGGCACGGCGAAGAAACCGTCCTCCGCCGAGGTGGTCTGGGCGCCGACCGGCTGCTCCTCGCGCTGGAGCATGAGGTGCGCTCCCTGGACGGGGCGCCCGCCGGCATCCACCACCCGCCCGTGCACCGTCGCCCCCGGCTGCAGGACGACCTCGCGTTCGGCGACGCCCGAGGCGAAGTCCCGGGGCGTGAGCTGGAGTTCGAGAGGGAGGTGCCGGGGTGCCCAGACCCGCACCGCCATCCACACGCCGTCGGGCCAGGAGCGGACGAGGCCCTGGAAGGCCGTGGCCTCGACGGCGAAGGCGCCATCCTCGCCGGCCCGTGCGCTGAAGGCGAAGGCGCCGTCCAGGGGCATGAGGGCGCCGCTCTGGAAGGTCATGCGCGCTCCCGGAAGCGGGGCGCCGTCCTGGGCCGAGCGGACGACGCCCCGGAAGATCCACCCATCCGCTTCGCCGGCCTCCCCGTCCTCCGGCGCGGCCACGGGCAGGCTCTCCCGTCCAGGCTCGGGGGCGGGCGGGGCGGGGCCGGGGGCCGGCCCGGCCGCTCCGGCGGGCGCGCCCGCGCCGCTGCCGGCGGGGGGCCCCGCCTCGCCGGCGGACGGGTCCCGCCAGAGGAGCCAGAAGGTGCCGAGGAGGAGGGCGATCAGGAGGGCCGGGAGCAGCCGCTGCATCGCCCCTATTAGACGCAGCCGAGGCGGCGGGCACGCCCCCTTCCCGGGGCGGACGCCGCCGGTCTACTCCGCGGCCGGCGGCTCGGGCGCCGTCCGGCCGGCGGCGAGCTCCACCGGATGGCCCCGCAAGGGCTCGAAACCGCCGGCCTCGCGGGGCTCGAGATCCAGGAGCCAGAGGCCCGGCGGCGCCTCGATCTCCAGGCGCCCGCGCCCGGCGACGCCGCCGGCCGGCAGCCAGGGCACGGGGGCGCCGGTACGCGGGCTCCGCAGCCACCAGCGGTAGGCGCCGAGGGGCCGGCCGCCCGGGTCCCGCTCCAGGACCAGGCGCGCCGGAGGGCCGGCGGGCTCCAGGCGGAGGTCCAGGAGGTGGAGTCGCTTCTCGCGGCCGATCTCGACCGCCGCCTCCCGGGGCGCGAAGCCGGGCGCGGCGGCGCTCACCACCCAGCGGCCGGTCCGGGGCAGCCACAGGTCGGCGGTGCCTGCCGGCCCCGGCGCCACCCGCGGAGTCACCGCCGCGCAGCCCGAGCGTGGATCCTCGCCGGGCAGGGCCGCGAGGAGCCGCGCCTCCCCGGCCGCCGGGCCCGTCACCCGGACGCGCAGGAGATGCCCGTCGAGGACCAGACGCAGCGGCTCGCCGCCGGCCTCGGTCAGCACCTGGCGGCCGGGGAGCCCCGGCTGCTGCGCCTCCACGAGATGGACGCCCGGACCGAGGCCGCCGAGGCGGAAGCGTCCGCCGGCGTCGGTGCGGGCGCT
>JALUUN010000189.1 GCA_027021325.1 Planctomycetota bacterium | reverse complement strand
GTCCGCTCCAGCCGCGGGCGGAAGGCCGCGGCCTCCTCGAAGGCCTGGACCCGCTCCAGAATGCGGCCGTCGGGCGCGGCGAGGAGGATGTCGGGCACCGCGTGGACGCCCGCGGCCTCCACCAGGCCGGTCTCGGTGTCGGCGTCCACCTCGATGAGGACGAAGCCTTCCAGGAGGGCGGCGACGGCGGGGTCGCGGAGGGTCTCTTCGCGGAAGCGCTGGCAGGGCGCGCACCAGGAAGCGGAGAAGTCCACGAGGAGCGGCTTGCCTTCCCGGGCGGCGCGCTCCAGGGCCTGGGCCCAGAAGGCCGGTTCGCCCTCGAAGCGTGGCAGGCGCTCCAGGGGTCCGGCCGCGGGCGGCGGCTCCCCGCGCCCGCCGGCCACGGGCTCGGCACCGAAGCCCTCGTCCTCGATGGCGGCCTCGATGTCCTCCGCCCGCAGGCGCGAGGGGTCGAAGCGCACCTCGATCCGGTCCTGTTCGTAGTCCCAGGCGACCGCCTGGATGCCCGCCATCTCCTCCAGCCGGGCGGAGACGCGGTCCGGTCACCCGTGTCAGGTGGCGCCGCTGCCGGTCTTCGCCAGGCCCTGGACCTCGAAGAGGGCCATGGCCGTCTCCTCTCCCGGGTCTTCCGGGGCCGGCGCCCCAGCCGGCCGGGCTTCGTAGCCGGCTTCCTGCACCGCCTGGAGTAGGGTCTCGGGCATCTCTGCCTCCTCCGCCGCCAGCACCTCCGCGGCGCCGGACTCGGGATCCACCCGGGCCGAGGCGACGCCGGGCCGGGCCAGGAGGGCCGAGGTCACCGCGGCGGCGCAGGCCTCGCAGGTCATGCCCTCGATGTGCAGGGCGTAGGGGCGCAGGGGAAGGAGAGACCCGGGAACGGGCAGCTCGCGGCTCCAGGCAGCGCGGACTTCGCCGGGGTCCAGGGCTTCCTCGAGGTCCACGCGAAGCTCGGCCCGCCCGGGCAGGGGGACCACCTGACGGACGCCGTCCTGCCCCTCGAGCCAGGCCGCCGCGGCCGGCAGGTCCCCGCCCCTCTGCGCCCGGAACAGGAGTGCCTCCGTCCCGGCCTCGGCTGGCGTGGGGCTCCCCTTGTCGAGGACAGCCGTCAGGATGGAGGGCAGGAAGAGGAGGGCCAGGGCGAGGACGCCCAGCCCGAGGATCTTCCGGCGCCGCCGGCGCCGGAGGGCGGGGTCGCAGGCGCCGCCCTGCTCGCAGCAGGTCTCGCCCTGGGGCGCCGGAGCGGGCCGCCCGGCGAGGTACCAGGCGAGGCCGAGGAGGAGAGCGGTGGCGGCGGCCAGCCAGGGGCGGGCGGCTCCGAAGAAGGCGCCAAGGCTGCCTGCCCCGAGCCCGAGGGCGACCAGGAGGAGAGGCAGCCAGCAGCAGGCCGAGGCCAGAAGGGCCGTGCCCAGGATGCCGCCCGTCATCCAGGCGGGCAGGCGGGATCGCTCCCGCGCGGGAGGGGAGGCGGCGGGGGCCGGGCCTGCCGCCGGCTCCACGCCGAGACGCGCCTCGGCCTCGCGGACGGCGGCGCGCACGCGGCCGAGGCAGCAGCGCCCTTCGGGGTTGCGGATCTCGCAGGCGCATTCGCCGGCCTGGACGCGGCGGGTGATGTCCTCGACCACCTCCGTCCGTCCGCGGCGGCGCAGGTCCTCTTCGATCTCCTCGATGGTGTGGCCGAAGCAGTAGCAGACGGTGTGCGGCGGCGGCGAGCCTTCCTTGAGGCCGACGGCGACCTGGACCTGCTCCGTGGTGAAGAGCGGGCCGGAGGGATCCTCCGGGTACCAGACGACGGGGCAGGAAGGGGTCGCGCAGAAGCGCCAGGTGCCTTCGGCGGGCAGGGCGTCGGCCGCTTCGGGCTGCAGGAGATGCTCCAGGGTGGTGCTCGGCACGGGCGAACCGGCGGCACTACAGCGGGGGCAGACAGGGCGCGGAGACATGACGGGGGCTCCCTCAGGCTTGCTTGAGCGCCGTCGAGACGGCGCGGGTGACGCGGCGCAGGACCTCCTCGCGGTCGCCTTCCATGCACTGCAGCGCGCAGTCGGCGAGGTGGGCCTCGAGGAGACGGGCCAGGACCGCCCGCAGTCCGCCGCGGGCGGCCGAGGCCAGGAGGATCAGGTCGTCGGCGCAGGCGCCTTCGTCGAGGCTCTGGCGCAGGGCGCGGACCTGGCCCTCGATGCGGGCGAGGCGGTTCTGGAGGCGCCGGCGGTCGGCCTCGCCTAGGTAGGGGGCGTCCTTGCGGGTGCGGGGCATGGGCTTCCTCCTTCCCCGGGGCCCGGGCCGTCGGGGCCAGATACCCCCGGGGGGTATATCTTCTTCGGCCGGGGAGGGGCTCTGTCACTGCTTTTTCTGGCGCCGGCCCCCGTGGGGCCTGCCTATCCGGCGCGCCGGGTGTTCTGCGGGTCGGGAGGAGTCTCCCGGACCGCTGGAGCGGCCTTCTGCCGCCCCGCTCCGGCTTCAGGTCGCCGCTGCTGTCTTCGGGAGGAGCCGCGCCGCCCGCCGCAGGCTGCGCAGGATGGAGTCCCGCCCATGCCCGGTGCAGGCGACCCAGGGGACCTGGTACTCGCCGCAGAGCTTGCGCGTCCGCCGGCCGAGCTGCGTGCGCATGAAGCGCATGAGGACCACGGCGCCGGCTCCCTGCACGCGGTTCTCGAGAAGGTCGAGCTGGCGTCCCCAGTTGCGCTTCCACCCGGTCAGGACGAAGTCCACGTGGACCTCCGGGAACTCCGCTTCCATCTCGGCCCGCACCGCCTCCTGGTAGCGCCTTTGCACCTCGTTGCCGCCGAGGAACAGGATCCGTCCCGCCGGGATGCCGGGCTCCTCTGTCTCTGCGAGCGCATCCGGCCCCGCTGCGCGGACGCTCGCCAGGCGCTGCAGGAGGGCCGGGCTGGGGTAGCCCGCCACGGACAGGGTCTGGATCTCCGCGACCAGATCCTCCGCGTCCTCCGGCCTGGGCTCTGCTCCCGAGAGGGTGGTGAAGGCCAGCCGCTCCAAGAGGGCGGCGGCCTCTCCGTGCTCGCCGACCTGGCGGTGGACGGCGGCGCGCGCCTCGAGAATCTCCTCAGGCTCCCAGC
>JALUUN010000188.1 GCA_027021325.1 Planctomycetota bacterium | reverse complement strand
CGTCCACGCGCGGGTCCTTGAGGTACTCGCGGAGCTTCTCCGTGACCCGCTCCTGGACGTCGAAGACCGTGGCGTTGCGCACGTCCACGGGGCCGATGAGCGGCAGGGCGATGGTGCCGTCGGCGGCGACGGGCGAGCCGGGCACCCCGCTCTTCCAGGGGCCGCTGCTCAACTGCGGATGCTCGAAGACATTCACCCGAAGGACGTCGCCGGGGCCGATCCGGTAGTCGAAGACCGGGACCTCCATGGCCGCGGCGCGGACCGTCTCCTCCGGTTCCGGCCGCTCCAGGACCTCGGGCGCGCCCGAGCACGCCGCTGCCAGGAGCAGCGCGAGGCTCGAGGACGCCCATCCCTTGCCAGGCTTCCAACCCATCCGTTCTTTCCTCGTCGGGATCATATCGCCCGGAAGCTCCTCAGCCCTGAACCCAAAACGCGCCGATACAAGGACCAAGGAGCAACCGCCGGGTTGGAAGCGGGGGCCTCCAAGGGATAGCCTGGGATGGGAATGAGCCTCAGCCGGGAACGTGAGCCCGCGGCCGCGGTCACGCCGCCGTGGCCCGCGGCTCTGGCGGCGCGGGGGCGGCTCGCCGCCGAGAGCGCCTGGAGCCTGGTCCTGGGCGGCGCCCTCCTCGCGACCCTTCTCCTCCTCGGCTATGAAGCGACTTTCTATCCGGCCCGCCAGTCCGGCGTCTTCTTCCCGGTGTCCCTCGGCACCGCCCTGGCCCTGGCCGGCTTCGTCGCCCACCTCGGCATCGGCCGTGCCCGGCGCCAGCTCAGCCTCGCCTGGCCGGGCCTCTGGTTCCCCCTGGTGTTCGCCCTCTTCCATTTCGCCTCCCTCGGCGACCGCAGCTGGTACGCGCCGCTCTACCTGCCGCGGGCCTGGGCGGTCTCGGTCGCGGGCTTCCTGGCCTGGATGGCCGGCTACGACCTCGTCCGCGGCCGCCTTCTCCCGCAACGGGGCGCCCGCGCCCTCAGCCGCGGCCGGCCCCTGGACCCCCGGGAGCTCCGCCGCATCACCGGCTGGGGCTACCTCCTCTTCCTCGCCGGGCTCGGCCTCCAGTTCCTCCTGATCGGGCAGATCGGCCTCGGCGCCTTCCTCTTCCAGGCCTACAGCCAGTCCAAGGAGGTCCTGAGCACCGAGGGCGGCGGCGCCCTGGTCTACGCCTTCGGCCTCGGCCGGATCCTCTGCGCCACCGCTGTGATCGCCGCCGTGGTGCCTTCCTGCCTGGCCGAGGGGCGCCTCTTCCAGGGCCGCGTCTTCCCCCTCGTTCTCCTGCTCTACGTCGCCGGCCTCTTCCTCACCGGCGACCGGAGCGAACTGGCGGTGGTCCTGTTCCCGCTCCTCCTCTGCCGCCACTTCTTCGTGAAGCCCATTCCCTGGCGCCAGGCGATCCTCCTGGCCGCCGCCGGCTGGCTCTTCCTGACCGGCGCCAAGGGGATCCGGGAGACCAAGAGCCTGGAGACGGCGCGCACCTTCGTCGCCGGGCCCGGCGCCCTGGAGCGCGCCGCCGACGAGCTCGGCTTCACCCTGGACACGGTGATCCGCTCCATGACCCTGGTGCCCGAGCGCCAGCCCTACTTCGACGGCATGACCTATGTCCACGCCGCCGCCCGGGCGGTGCCGGCCCTGGGACGGGAGGAGGGGCTCGGCAGCTTCGTCTCCTCCTCCTGGATCACCCGCGAGACCGCCCCCGAGGTCTACGCCCGCCACGGCGGCCTCGGCTTCTCCATCGTCGCCGAGGCCTACATCAACTTCGGCACCCTCGGGGTGCCCCTGCTCCTCTTCCTCCTGGGTCTTCTCCACGGCCGGACCGAGCGCTGGATCTGCGGCCCCGCCGTGCCGGTCTGGCTGGCCATGGCCTGGATGGTCCTCGAGGTCCGCCTTCTCTATCACGTGCGCAACACCACCGTCAGCTACGTGCGGGGCTCGATCTGGATGCTTCTCCTCCTCGCCTTCCTCTACTGGGTGTGCAAGCTGGACCGCGGCCTGCGGACGGCGCCGCGGCCGGGAGGGCCGGTGTGAGTCCGCGTCCCGGCGAAGCGGAGGGCCTGCGCCGGCTCCTGGGCCTGGCCCTGCGCGGCGGCGCCCTCAGCGCCGGCGGCAACGCCCTGATGCTGGGCCTGGGGGTCCTCAACCTCTCCCTCCTCGGCCACGGCCTGGGCCTGCGCCTCTTCGGCCTGCTCGCCGCCGCCCGCATCCTCGCCCGCATCCTGAACAACCTGGTCGGCTGCCGCTGCTTCGAGGTGACGCAGGCCTTCCTGCTCCGCCTGCGTCAAGCCGGCGAGGAGGACGCCGCCCGCGGCCTGCTCCTCTTCGGCTGGGCGGTGGAGGGTGCCTCGGTCCTCGGGACCGCGGGGCTCGCCGCCCTCGCCGCCGCCGTCTGGCCCTCCCTGCTTCCCGCATCCGGACTCCTGCCGGTGGCGGTGCTCATCGCGGCGGCCGAGGCCTGCAACAACCTCTCGGTCCAGAGCCAGGCGGTCCTGCGCATCGAGCGCCGCTACGGGCGGGCGGTCCTGCAGCAGTTGCTGGGGCCCCTGGGGCGGACCCTTGCCTATGCGACGGCGCTCCTCCTCCTCGACGGCGGCCTCCTGGAAGTGGCTCTGGCCGAGGCCGTGGCCATGGCGGCGGCCGCTCTCGCCGGCCCCCTGGTCCTTGTGCCCGGCGGCCGCACGGTGCGCCTCGGGGATCTCCGCGCCCTGCTCCGCCGCCACGGCCCTGCCCTCCGGGCGACCCTGGCTGCGACCTGGTCCAGCGGCTGCCTCAAGGCGAGCCGAGCCTACGCCCCCGGCGCCCTGCTCCTGCTCCTCGGCCCGGGCGCCGAGGCCCTGGCCCTCTTCGAGGTGGCGACACGCCTCGCCGGCTATCTCGGTGCCACCGGCCAGCCCCTGATCCAGGTCCAGACCCCTGAGATCCACCGCCTCGTCGCCGCCGGCCGCGACCGGCTCCTGCGCCGCTACCTCCTGGCCACCTCCGCCGGCATCGCCCTGGCCATGGGCGGGGCCTGGGCCCTTTTCGCCCTCCTGGAGGGGCCGGTCCTGCGGCTCCTGGCGGGGGAGGACTTCCTCGCCGCCTCGCCGGCCATCCACCTGTGTATG
>JALUUN010000187.1 GCA_027021325.1 Planctomycetota bacterium | reverse complement strand
AAGACCCGATCCTCGACCTCGCCGGCGCGGGCCGCCTCGGCCAGGAGGGCGAGCTCCCAGGCGGGGCGCCCCTTGCGGCCCAGGACGGCGGTGGTCCAGACCTCGACGATGCCCGGGGCGGCGGCCAGGGCCTCGCGGGCCGCGCCGAGGATCTCCCCGGGAAGGTCGTCCACCAGGGTCCGGAACTCCACGAGCTCCTCGTCCTCGCCCTGGACCTCCTCCAGGACCGCCCGGAGGAGGTTGGCCCGGTCGGCGGGATCGCGGCGGCCGAGACCGTAGCCCACGGCCTGCGGCGCCGCCGGCGGGCCCGGATCGAAGACCGGGCCGAAGGCCCGGAGCAGGGCCGCGCCCGTGGGCGTGGTCCGCTCGCCCTCCAGGGCCCGGCCCGAGAGCGGCATCCCGCGCAGGAGCTCCAGGGTTCCCGGAGCGGGCACCGGCAGGATCCCGTGGGCGCACTGCACCCGGCCGCTGCCCGTGGCCACCGGCGTGGCGCGGACGCTTCCGACCGCGAGGTGGTCGAAGAGGGCGGCGGCGCAGGCGAGATCCACCAGGGCGTCGGTGCCGCCGGCCTCGTGGAGGTGGACTTCCTCCAGGGGCCGGTCGTGGACCCGGGCTTCGGCGCGAGCCAGGGCCTCCAGGGCCTCCAGGGCCAGGCGCCGCGCCCCGTCCGTCAGATCCGCGCCCTGGAGGACGGCGCGCAGTTCGGGAAGGTGGCGGTGCGGGGCCGCCTCCTCGCGGACCTGCACCTCGAAGCGCAGGCCGGCGATGCCGTGGCGTTCCTCGCGGCGCCAGGTGGCCTCGAACTCGCCGCCGGGCAGGCCGGCGAGGGTGCGCTCGAGGACCTCCTCCAGGCCGGCGGTCTCCGGCGGCGGGTCGGGCCCCCGGCCGAGGTCCAGGAGCGCGGCCACCAGCATGTCCCCGGCCACGCCGGAGCCCAGGTCCAGGAACAGCTGGCGCATGGTCTCATTCTACGGAGGCCAGGACCGCCGCCCGGATCGGCCCGGCCCGCGCCTGCTGGAGGCTGCGGGCGCAGGCGCGGAGGGTGGCCCCGGTGGTCAGGACGTCGTCCACGAGGAGCAGGGCCCGGCCCCGGTGGCGATCGAAGGCCCGGGGCGGGCGCAGCAGGGCGCCGTCCTGACCGCGCCGGCGGTCGGCGGCGCTGCGTCCGGTCTGCCGCTGCAGGCGGCCGCGCAGGCCCAGGACCTCGCCGCCGAGGCTGCGGGCGCAGGCCCCGGGCAGGGAGGAGCCTTGCAGCCGCCTCCGCAGGTGGAGGGGCGGCAGGACCACCGCCTCGCCGGGCCGGCGGCGGAAGGCCGCGGCGAAGGCCGCGACGGCGTGGGTGGCCTCCGGCCCCCGGGGGTCGGCCTTGGCGCGAAGGAGGAGGCTGCGGGCCGGATCGGCCCAGGGCCACAGGGCCTCGACCGTCAGCAGGGCACCGCCCTCCAGGTCCAGGACCCGGGGCGGCGGCCGCACGGCCAGGGCCTCGCGACAGGCGGGGCAGAGGGGCTGGCCGGCCGGGGCCTCCTCGCGACAGCCGAGGCAGGGGTTGCCGAGGAGGGTGGAGGCGGCGGCGAGCCAGGGGCGGAGCCGGGGAAGCACACTCCCGGGGACGGGCGGCCGCGGCCGGGGTGACACGTCCCTGGCGCCCGCGCTTCAGGTCTCCAGGCGGCCGCGGCCCGCCCCGGCCAGGAGTCCGCGGCCGCGCCGTCCGGTGCCGGGATCCTCCATGCCGACGGCCTGGCGGACCTTGCGCACGTAGGACTCGAGGGTCTCGTCGGGACTGTGGGGCACGCTGAAGAGCTCGCCGATCTCGCGGGCGAGGTTGACGTTCTCCTCCAGGGGGTAGGGATGCTGCTGCAGGTAGTCCCGGAGATAGCGGCGCATGCGCCGGGCGACGCCACGGTCGCTCCAGGCCAGGACCGCCGCCGCCAGGAGGACCAGGCCGGCGGCGCCCAGGGCCTGGACGCGCGGGTCCGCGCCGGGCGAGCCGAAAGCGTCCAGGAAACCGAGGAGGAGGAGGAGACTCCCGAGGGAGAAGTAGGCCGCGCCGGCCTGGCCGCGGGCCTTGGCCTGGATGGCGTCGCGCAGGTAGTCGAGGTCGCGGGGGGTGCCGCCGAGGAGTTCCATGAGCAGGCGGCGCGGCCGACCCTTGCCCACGGAGAGGCCGTAGAGGAGGCCGGCGACCAGGTGGGCGACCACCCCCAGGACCAGGAGGTCCGGGTCGAAGGCGGGCGTCGGCGCGGTCGGCACGCCCCCATGCTAGGCGGCAGCTGCGGGCGATCCCAGGGTCGGCCGGGGGGCCTCCGAAGCCTAGAATGGCTTCCGGGGCGTCCCGTCCCCGGCCATGCAAGCCCCGGAACCCCCGCCCCGGCGCCGGGACGCCGCCGTCCTCCTGGGCCTCCTCCTGGTGGCCGGGACCCTGTGGGTCACGGTCCTCGGGCCCCTGGGCGGCGATGCCGGCTGGCGCACCCTCCTGGGGGTCGCCGCCCTCCTGGCGCTGAGCCGACTCTTCGACGGGCCGCTGCGGCGGTTCCGGCGGCGGGTGCGCGGGCGCGCCGACGCCATGGAGACTGCCGGTCCTTCCCGTCTCGTGCGCCGCCTGCGCGGCGAGGGCATCCGCGACCCCCGGGTGTTGCGGGCGATCGCCCGGGTCCCCCGGGATCGCTTCTGCGAACCGGAAGATCGCTCCCGGGCCTGGGAAGACCGGGTCCTGTCTCTGCCCGAGGCCGGCGCGACCCTGTCCCAGCCCTACGTCGTCGCCCTCATGCTCCAGGCCCTCGGCCTCGAGGGCGGCGAGCGGGTGCTCGATGTCGGCAGCGGGTCGGGCTACACCTCCGCGCTCCTGGCCCACCTGGCCCGGGAGGTGCACGGTCTGGAGCGCAGCCCGATGCTGGTCGAGCGCAGCCGCCGCCTCCTTCAGGAACTCGGGCTCGCGGACCGGGTGCGGATCCACGCCGGCGACGGCTGGCGCGGTCTGCCCGGGGAGGCGCCGTGGGACGCCATTCTGGTCAGCGCTGCGGTGCCGGAGCCGCCGCCGGCCCTGGCTGCGCAGCTGGCTCCAGGCGGGCGCCTGGTCCTGCCCCTGGACGACGGGACCG
>JALUUN010000186.1 GCA_027021325.1 Planctomycetota bacterium | reverse complement strand
CCACTCGCCGGCGGGGACCGGTGCGGGGCCGGCGGCGAGGTCGAGGACATGGCGGCCGTCGGCGCTCCGCACCACGGCCGAGAGCAGGCGCGCCTCGGCCTGCAGGCCCTCGCGCAGGTCGAGGACACCGGCCGGCCCCTCCCAGGGCTCCAGGCGGGCGCGGCTGCCGTCCTCGGCGAGGTGCAGGCGCCAGAGGACGCCTTCCACGACCAGGGTCTCGCCCAGGGGGGTGGCGATCCGGCCGCGGCCGACGAGCACCGCATCCTCCCCCACCTCGCCGAAGCGCCCGTCGGCGTCGGCGTCGAGAAAGGCGACCGGGGTGGAGCCCACCTGCCCGGAGCGGAGGAAGCCCGTGGCCCAGGTCCAGCCGGCTTCCGGCTCGAAGCGCAGGCGCAGGGCGTAGCGGAAGCCGGAGGCAGGATCGCGCAGGAGGACCGAGGCGGTGCGCTCGGCATCCTCGGGGGCGTCCACCCAGGCGTCCAGGGCGCCGTCGGCGTCCAGGTCCACCCGCAAGCGGGTGCCCTCGACGCGGGCGGCAAAGGCGGCGCCGGGAAAGCGGAAGGCGTCGCCGACGGGGCGGAAGCGCTCGCCGGGCACGACCAGGTCCCAGTCGCGGTGGCGGCGGAATCGCAGCTCCAGATCCACCGGCTCTCCGGCGGGAAGGGACGCAGTAAGGAGGAAGGGGGCGAGGAAGAGCATGCAAGCCTCCGTCCGGAAGGACAGGACCGGGAAGGACTCCAGGGTAGCAGGAGGAAGCGGGCCGGATACGCCCTAAACGGCGAGTCCGGAGCCGCCGTAGAGGGCCTGCCAGCGCCTCAGGGGGTGGTCGCAGCGGAAGCAGGGCGCCCCGGGCTCCGGATGGCCCGCCAGGAGACGCCCGCGGTAGCGCTGCAGGACGGCGCCGTTCCAGATCTCTTCCAGGCTCTGGTGCCGCAGGTCGCCGACCACGCCCTGGCGGCGCCAGTCGCTGGCGCAGAGGAGGACCTGGCCGTTCCAGAGGATGCAGGCCTTGGTGAAGGGCAGGTGGCAGGGGACGGGGAGGCGCCGGCCCGGACGCGGCCGGCCGACGGCGCCGGCCCGGTTCCCGACCGGGGCCAGATCCAGGGCGAAGCCGGCGTCCTTCCAGCGTTCGGCCCAGGGGGCGAGGGAGGCGACCGCCCCGGGCAGATCGAGGACAGCAATGCGCAGGCGCAGGCGGCCTCCCTGCTCCGAGCGCCGCTCCGCCGCCAGGAGGTCCAGGGTGTGGAGGATCGCGGGCAGTGGAGTGCCGGGGGCATAGCGCTCCACGAGGACCGGGTCCGCCGCCAGGAGGGAAACGTGGATCTCGTCGAGACCGGCCTCCTCCAGGGCGGCGGCGGAGTCGGGGGTCAGGAGCCAGCCGTTCGTATAGAGATGGAGGACCGCCTCCGGCAGGGCCTCCCGGGCGAGGGCGGTCCAGGCCGGAAGGCGCGGGTCCAGGAGCGGTTCGTTCTGGAGGTAGAGGCCGACCCGGCGGATCTCCCGGCCCCGGCACTGGTCGAGGAGGGTCCGGAACATCCCCTCCTCCATGCGGCCCTGCTCCTGGGTGCTTCGCGTCTCGGGCCAGGGGCAGGTCACGCAGGCGGCCTGGCAGAAGGAAGTGGTCTGGATCTGGAGGCGCCAGGGGAAGGCGGGCCGGAGCCTCTCCACCTCCGCGGGCTGCGGATCGCCGTGGTCCAGGAGGGACAGGAGGCGCTCCTCTCCGGCGGCGACCGGGGCTCTCCGTTCCGCGGACTGGAGCCAGGGCGGGCTGGAATCCCGGGGCGAGGAGGCCACACCCCCTCTTCGGCGGCAGGAGGCGCGGACCTCCAGCCGGCGGCCCGGGTGGAACCGGGCGGGCGGGAGCCGGACCGGAAAAAGCCTGTCCACGGGGGCGGCCGGTCCCCTCTGGTGAGACGCCTGCATGAGGCAGGCCCGGTCCGGCACTCCCGCCAGGCCGGAGGACCCCCGAACCGGAGAACCACCATGCAGACCAAGCCCGTCGTGATCCCCAGCCTGCCGCGGGTCCTGCCCATCGAGTACGGCCCGAAGATGGCCCGGCGCCTGCAAGGGATCGCCGAGCGCGACCCGAAGCTCGCCCAGGCCATCCGCTCCGAGCTGTTCCGGATGCAGGAGTCCCACCGGCGCCTGCGCAGCCTCCTGGCCCGCGACCGCCTGGCCGCCCGCCGCGTGCCGCTCCTGCCCTTCCGCCGGCCGCGCCGGCCGCCGGCCGCCTGAGAAAGGAACGCCCGGACGAAGGGAGCAAGGGGAAACCGGCTCCGGGCCTCGTGCCTGGAGCCGGTGTTTCGAAGGCCCGGGGGCTGCGGGCCCTTCCAGTCAGGGCAGCAGCTCGAAGGCGAAAGCCGAGCTGGTCTCGGACAGGGCCGTAGCGCCGGCGGGGGCCGCCACGACGGCGGCGTAGAGGGTGCGGCCGGCCCAGGCGGCGTGGAAGCCCGGCGCCTGGGTGACCTGGATCTGGCCGTCCCCCTGAGCATCGAGGACGCCGGTCAGGCCCGTGGCAGAGCTGAACATGCTGTAGTCGCCGGCCCAGGTCCTCCGGAACAGGGAGTCCCACGAAAGGGGCACGAGCAGCCCGCCGAAAGGAGTCGGCCCGGTCCCCGTTGCGGAGAGCAGGAGCTGCCAGGCCTGACCCGCCAGCGACGCCGGGAAGTCCACCTCCAGGACGAGCGTCCCGCCGGCCGACACCGACAGGCTGGTGGAGTCGGTCCGCAGGAAGCTGTCGAAGGAGAAGACCTGGGCCATCCCGGCATTGACCGAGTTCGGGCTCGGCGAGGTATCCGTATCGGGGGATCCGCCGAGGATCTCGTCCCGGCCGTCCCCGTTCAGGTCACCGAGGAAGGTGAGGCTGAAGCCGAAGGAGCCGCCGTCGCCGTAGCCCCCGCCGAGGGCCGTCGCCAGGGGGGCGAGGGTGGCGCCGGAGTAGAGGAGGACCTCGCCGTTGGGATCGGCCGACCGGGCGGAGACGGCGAAGTCCTCCACACCGTCCCCGTCCAGGTCGCCCCCGGAGGCGATGCCGCCGCCGAAGAGGGAGACCCCGGGAGAGGACGAGGGATAAGGGAGCACGGCCAGGATGCTGCCGTCCGCT
>JALUUN010000185.1 GCA_027021325.1 Planctomycetota bacterium | reverse complement strand
AGCGTCGAGAATCTCCTCGAAGAGACGGCGGCCGCCGCCGTAACCCGCCGCCATGCCCGGGCCGCCGAGGCGGACGCTCTCCGGGAGGAGTTCGCGCAGGCGCACGCCGGCAGTGGCGAAGAAGCGGGCAAACTCCTCGCGGCTGCCCTGCCAGTGCTGGCGGAGGTCGGGCTCATTCCAGATCTCCAGGTGACTGACCTGGATGCCCTCGTCCAGAAGGGAGCGGGTGTGGCGGGCCACGGTCTCGGCCCAGGCCGTGGCCGAGCGCGGCGGGATGCCGGTGCCGGCGTCGCCCTTGCCTCGGTTCTCAGGGGCGCCCAGGGGGCAGAGAAGGATGCGGAGGCCCACCGCCTGGGCGCGGCGGGCGGCCTCGAGCTGGCTGCCGTCGAAGCCGCGGTGGGCGTACTTGATCCAGATGCGGGCGAGGCCGCCGTGGGCACCGGTGCGGCGCTTCCAGGCCTCCCAGCAGCCCTCCTGGGCATTGCCCAGGTCGTTCATCCCGGACCAGAGGCCGGGCGGGACGGGACCTTCGAGAAGGCCTGGGAAGACACGGAAGTCAAGGGGGCCGGCCTCCTCCGCCAGAGGGATCTCCTCCCAGGATCTCTCCTGGGCCCGAAGTCCCGCGGCCAGGGCCAGGAGGGGGACGGCGAGGAGCGGCAGGCGTCTCACTGCAGGTACCCGAGTCCGCGCAGGGACTCCTCGATGGCCGCAGCCTCGGCCTCGGAGAAGGCATCGGCGCCGGTTCCCGCCCCCACCTCGGGTTCGGGGGAGTCGTCCACCTCCGGCTCCCGGGGCTGGCGCAGGATGCCGGCGTGGACATGGCCCTCCATCCAGCCGGGGACGGGCTCGCCGAGGACGTGGAAGAGGGTCGGAGCGCAGTCCTGGATGTGCATGTCTTCGATGCGGCTGCCCGGGGCAATGGTGGGGCCGGCGGCGGCGAAGAAGCCCTCGAAGCGGTGCTGCCCCGAGATCGGGGCATAGCGCCGGGTCTCGAACATGGACTTCATGGACCAGCCCTCCTTGGGCAGGCAGGCCAGACCGTCCATCTGGTACTGGAGATCCGGAGCGGTGGGCACGAAGGGCCCGCGGTAGACGGCCTCGGAGAGGGCGCTGTAGTCCACCGCCTTGCGACCGTCCGGGAAGCGCAGGTGGTCCAGCCGCTCGGCGATCTCGACCAGGAGCCTGCGCGTGTCCTCCCCGGGCTCGACGATGCCCTTGGGCTCGCGCCCCTTCTGGTTGATGGCGATGCCGTGCATGACCGGCCAGGCCCGGGTCCGCTCCCAGACGATGTCCCGCATGTCGGGGATGCGCTTGATCTTCGGCCGTACCACCGGAAGCCGCGCCAGAGGGCCCAGCCCGCGGGCGAGTCCGCCCAGGCCGAGGCGCTCCAGGGCGTGCCCGAGGCGAGTCCGGCCCCAGGCGAAGCGTGGCACCCGGCGCCGCACCAGGAAGCCCTCCTGCTCGAGCCAGTCGGCGATCTGGAAGTCCGCGGTCTGGGGCCCGAAGCCGTGGTCGCTGAAGAGGACCACGGTGGCCTCCTCGCCGAGCATCTCCCGGATCTCCCCCACCATGCGATCGGCGAAGCGGTAGGACTCGGCGATCACCCCGCCGAAGCGCTGCTGCCCTTCTTCGGACCAGCCCGGATGGGCGGGATCCTGGAAGCGCCAGAAGTAGTGGCTGATGCGGTCGGTGACCGAAATGCAGGTGAAGAGGAGATCCGTCGGCTGGCGACGGTACCACTCCTTCAGCACACGCAGGCGGTCCTCCTCGATCTCGAAGAGTTCCCGGCGCAGATCGTCGTAGAGATCGAGATCGTCCACCGGGCGCTCGCTGTCCCCGTCGTAGGGCCCGTAGTCCACGTCCGGGCGGTAGGGACGGCCCAGGAAGGCCTCGACTTCCTCCAGGATTCCCGCCGGCTGTCCCAGGGCCGAGCCCTCCAGGGGGCAGGGGATACCGCTGATCATGTAGCTGCCGGGCAGCGGAAAGGGCGGAAAGGTCATGGGAACGTTGACCGCTCCGACGGTCCAGCCGCGGCGTGCCAGCAGGGACATCAGGTCGCGGCCGGCGAAGTTGCGGCTGTCCACGAGCTGGGTCTCATAGGTCCCGACGACCTTGCGGATGAAATGGAAGATCCCGTGACGGCCGGGGTTGACGCCGGTCATGAAGGAGGTCCAGGCCGGCGGGGTGATCGGCGGCTTCTCGGACTCCAGCTCTCCGGAGGCTCCCTCCCGGAAGATCCGGGCCAGGTTCGGCAGCTCCCCCGCCGCGAGCATGGGCTCCACGACCGACAGGGTGCCTCCGTCGATTCCGATGATGGCGAGGGGTCTCACGGGGGGGTGGAGGGTTCCCGGGAGGGCCTATTTGACCCTCCGCCCGGCTCTGGGACAATGCGCCCCTCCACCGTCGACGCGATCCATGCGCTCCGCCGCCCCGCTGCTTCTCCTGGGCCTCCTCGCCGGCTGCTCCATGAGCCCCTACGCCGAGGGTCCGACCCTGGGCGAGAACCCGGATCTCCTCGGCCCCAACCTGGACGCCGAGTTCGCCGCCGGCGAGTTCTTCATCGGCCCCGGGGACAAGGTCGCCCTGGACTTCTGGGACCACGAGGACCTGAACCGCGAGGACTATGTCGTCAGCCCGGCGGGCACCCTCAAGGTGCACCTCGTCAAGGAGCCACTGCGCGTCCAGGGCATGACCGTGGCCGAGCTCGAGGCGGCCCTGGAGAAGGAGTATTCCGTCTATCTCAAAGAGCCTTCCCTGCGGGCGGTGGTCACACCGAGCCCGGACTACCGCAAGGTCATCGTCCTCGGCCAGGTCACGAACCGCGGTGTCTTCCCGCTGACGAACCCGCGCACCACGATCCTCGACATCCTGGCCCAGGCCGGCGACATCAGCGGCGACGGCGACCGCACGGGCGTCCTCCTCATGCGCCGCGTCGAGGGCCGCCTGGACATCCGGCCCTACGACCTGGAGCTGCTCTTCGAACCGGACGAGCCCGGCGTCGTCACCGAGATCCCCATCGTCAAGCCGGGCGACGTCCTCTACGTCCTGCGCAAGCCCGAGTCCGAGTGGGACCAGTGGATCAAGCGCATCGGCGACCTGGCGCGGACC
>JALUUN010000184.1 GCA_027021325.1 Planctomycetota bacterium | reverse complement strand
GGGGAGGCTGGCGCCGAGGGTGCCTCCGGGGCGGAAGCGGCGGCGTCTGCGGAGGAGATCGGCAGGACGGTGAGCGGCGGCCTCCAGGGCGCGCTCGAGGGAGATCCTCCTATCGGCAACCTGATCAACATCAACACCGCGCCCCGGGCGGTCCTGCTCGGCCTCGTGGACCCCTCCCTGGTGAACGGCCGCGTCATCGAGGAGATCCTGGAGTATCGCAACGAGATCGACGAGGAGGCCCTGGCGGAGGACGAGGAGGTGGATCCGGACCTGCTGGAGCTCGAGCGGGCTCTCTACGGCACCGAGGAGCAGATTCCCTACAGGTTTTTCGGGAGCCTGGAGGACCTGAGCGAGATCGGGAGTTTCGAGCGCCTGGCGCCGCGGGCCCAGGAGGCCCTGCGCAGCCGGGTCGGTGTCCAGTCCGACGTCTTCTCCCTCTACCTCTATGCGCGCATCCCGCCGCCGGACTGGCGGCCCGAGGAGCGCTACGAGGAGCCCATCGGGCCGGTCCTCCGCCTGCGCGCTGTGGTCTGGCGGCGCAGCACCGAGGACGGCGCCCGCTTCATCCCGATCCTGCCCTGGCACGAGGTCCCCTACACGCGCTGGACCATCCCGGACTTCCAGGACGATCTCCAGGAGTTCCGGCCGCCGGAGTACTTCTAGCCGCGGAGGGCCTCGCGGATCGCCCCGGGCAGGTGCCGGGACTGCGGGGGGAGCTCCAGGGAGCCCAGGAAGCGCAGGAGGCTGCGCAGTTCCCGCTCCGTGCGCGGATCCGGGCCGGAGCAGGTCCACCGGGCCAGCAGACGGGAGGTTCTCCGTTCCAGGTCGCGGAAGCCCTCGCCGCCGGTCAGGAGCCGGAACAGAGTGCTCCGCAGCGCCCGCCGCCGGGTCCGGCTGCTGCCTTCGATCTGCTCCAGGAGCCCCTGGATCCGGCTCTCGAGTCCGGGGCGCTGCGGCTCGGCGTGGGAGGAGGAAGCCGGCAGGCCTTCCGGCTCGCGCAGGGAGAGGGGGACGGACCGGTCCTCCTGGGCCAGGACCTTCCGGAAGGCGCGTCTCCAGTCGAGGCCCGGATTCTCGGCCATGGCCAGCCAGAGTGCGCCTTCGATCTCCTCGACCCCCCTCGGGAGGCCGGGGCGGCGTCGGCCGTGCCAGGCCAGGAGCCGGTCGAGATCACGACGGTGCGCGCGCAGGATCTCGAGAATGTGCTGCGGGCCCTCCTGCACATGCCCAGGGTAGCGCGGCGGAGCGTCTCCGGGATGCTTGATCCCGGGCCCAGGGAGGCGAGAATGCCCCTCCGGGGAAGACGCCGTCCTCCCCCGTAGACCCGGGTCCGGCCCATGCCTGCCACCGCCGTCGTCGGTCTCCAGTGGGGAGACGAGGGAAAAGGGAAGGTCATCGACAGCTTCGCTGCCGAGGCCGACGTGGTCGCGCGCTACGCCGGCGGCAACAACGCCGGGCACACGGTCATCGTCGGCGGCGAGAAGTATGTCCTGCACTTGATCCCAGGCGGCATCCTGCACGAGGGCACCGTGAACCTCATCGGCCGGGGCGTCGTCGTGAGCCTGGAGCACCTGCTGTACGAAATGGAGGGCCTGGAGGCTCGAGGCGTGCCCGTGCGTGAACGCCTGCGTCTCGATGCCGGCTGCCACGTGATCTTTCCCTATCACCGCCATCTGGACCGGCTCCTGGAACGCTGGCGGGGATCCGGACGGATCGGCACCACGGGGCGTGGTATCGGACCGGCCTATGCCGACCGGGTGGCACGCACCGGCATCCGCGTCGGTGATCTCCTCCAGCCTGCGCTCTTCGAGTCCCGGCTGCGGGCCGCCCTGGCCGAGAAGAACGCCATCATCGCACGGGTCTACGAGGACGATCCCGAGCCGGCGGACCGCCTCTACGAGGAGTCCCGCCAGCAGGCCGAGAGGCTCCGGGAGCTGATCGTTGACGGTGGAGCCCTGGTTCGTCGGGCGCTGGCCCGCTCGGAGCGCGTCCTCTTCGAGGGTGCCCAGGGTTCCCTCCTCGACCTCGACGCCGGCACCTACCCCTACGTCACCTCCTCCTGGACCGGCGTCTGGGGGATTGCGGGAGGAATCGGTGTGGCCCCGCGCTGCATCGGGCGCGCCTTCGCCGTCTCCAAGGCCTATGCGACCCGGGTCGGAGAAGGACCCATGCCGACCGAGATCACGGACGAGGTGGGCGATCGTCTGCGCGAGGCAGGCAACGAGTATGGCGCCACGACCGGCCGGCCGCGCCGCTGCGGCTGGTTCGATGCCGTGGCGGCGCGCTACGCCGCCGAGCTGAACGGCATCGACGGCCTCGTGCTTACCAACCTCGACGTCCTGTCGGGATTCCATCCGCTGCCGGTGGCCGTGGCCTACCGCGTTCCGGCCGAGGTCCCGGCCGGCGGACCGGCCAGCGGGGCGGAGCTCCTGCCGGAGTTCCCGGGGGCGCGTCTCGACCTCGGCCGGGTGGAGCCGGTCTACGAGGAGCTCGAGGGCTGGGATGAGGATCTGACCGGTGTCCGTTCCTGGAAGGATCTTCCCGGCCCGGCCCGTGCCTACGTCGGCTTCCTGGAGGAGAGGATCGGGGTTCCGGTTCTCAAGGTCTCTGTGGGGCCGGGACGAGACCAGATGATTGACGGTCCTTCCTTCGCTGGAGGGCTCTGGGCATGAGTCTCCGCCCCGACTTCCCGGTCCCCCGCCATGTCGCCGTCATCATGGACGGCAACGGGCGCTGGGCACGCCGGGCCGGCTCGCTTCGGATCCGGGGGCACGAAGCCGGAGCCCGCGCGGTGCGCGATGTGACGACCGCGGCTGCCGAATGGGGGATCCAGCACCTGACCCTCTACGCCTTCTCCCTGGAGAACTGGCAGCGGCCCCGGCGTGAGGTCCAGGCCCTGATGGCGCTCCTGAGGCGGTACCTGGACCAGGAACTGCCGACCCTGCTCGACAACGGCGTGCGTCTGCGGGCTGTCGGCCGCCTCGAGGATCTTCCTCCCCGGGTGCGCAGCCGCCTCCAGGAGGTCGAAGAGGCGACGGCCGGCTGCTCGCGAATGATGCTGCGTCTGTGTTTGTCCTACGGGGGCCGTCAGGAGCTGACGGATGCTGTGCGCCGC
>JALUUN010000183.1 GCA_027021325.1 Planctomycetota bacterium | reverse complement strand
GCCGGGTCGCCGGGGGGCAGGGGATCCTGCAGCTCGCGGCCGGCGCGCTCGGCCTCCTCCGGCCCGGCCCCATAGGGGAAGAGCTCCACGTCGAGGGGCTGCACGCCTTCGGGCAGGAGCTGCTGCACGATGCCCCCGGGCAGCTCCGGATGGGCGGCGAAGGACTCCGCGGCCACGGACTCGCGCATCTCCGGAAAGACCTGAGGGGCACGTTCGCCGGGATCCCGCGTCGCCAGGGCGCGCATGCCGAGGGCGGGAAGGGCGAAGGCCGCGACGGCCAGGACGGGCAGGGTGCGGACGGGATTCATGGCCGGCACTCGATGCGGATCTCGCGGGCGCCGTGGCGCCGCAGGAGGGCGTGGATCTCCTCGTCGGTCCAGGCGGCGCCGGCTTCCAGCAGCAGGGCGAAGGCGTCGTCGCTGACCGCCGGGTCCGGCAGCACCTCCTTCCGGCCCGGCCAGAGGCGGCTTCGGAGCAGGAAGGCGGCGGCACTGGCGAGCCCGCCGAGGAGAACGAGCATCTCGAAGGTCACGGGCACGAAGGCCAGGAAGGAATCCCAGGGCTTGCCGCCGACGTCCAGGGGATAGTCCTCGGCCGAGGCCCAGTACTGGAAGGCCAGGCCGCCGGCGGCGCCGAGGGCTCCGGCCACCAGGGTCACCCAGGGCAGGCGGCTGCGGCGGATGCCCAGGAGCTCGTCCAGACCGTGGACCGGGAAGGGTGTCCAGGCCTCGCGCAGGTCCAGGCCGCGGGCCCGGCATTCCCGGGCCGCCTGCAGGAAGGCGGCGGCCCCGGGGAAGATCGCCAGGTGGTAGCGCTTCGCCATCGCCGTCATGCCGCTCGACTCTCCTCCGCCCGGGCCGGGGCGGTCTCGGAGTGGCTGGATTCCTCCGCCGCCACCGCCTTGATCTCGCTGATGGCCACCATCGGCAGGAAGCGGCAGAACAGGAGGAAGCAGGTGAAGAACAGGCCGAAGCTCCCGAGCAGGGTGCCGATCTCGATGAGCGTCGGCCGGTAGCTGGTCCAGGCGGAGGGCAGATAGTCCCGGTGCAGAGCGGTCACGATGATCACGAAACGCTCGAACCACATGCCGACGTTCACCAGGAGCGAGATGCCGAAGACCGCGGCCAGGTTCCAGCGCACGCGGCGGAACCAGAGAAGCTGCGGTGCGACCACGTTGCAGGCCACCATGATCCAGAAGCCCCAGCCCATGGGGCCGAACAGGCGGTTGGTGAAGGCGAACTGCTCGTAGGGGTTGTTCGAGTACCAGGCGACGAACAGCTCCGTGGCGTAGGCCAGGCCGACGATGCTGCTGGTGAAGACCAGCACCTTGCACATGGCGTGGATGTGCCGCATGGTGATGTAGGCCTCCAGGTGCACCGTCCTCCGGGCGATCAGCATCAGAGTGAGGACCATGGCGAAGCCGCTGAACACCGCGCCGACCACGAAGTAGGGCGGGAACACGGTGGTGTGCCAGCCCGGAAGAACGGCGGTGGCGAAGTCGGTGCTGACCACGCTGTGCACCGAGACCACCAGAGGCGTCGCCAGTCCGGCGAGGATCAGGGAGACCATCTCGTGACGGTGCCAGCTGCGCGCCCGCCCGTCCCAGCCGAAGCTGAGGATGGCGAAGATCCTGCGCCGCAGCCCGCGGGCACGGTCCCGCACCGTCGCCAGGTCGGGGATCAGGCCGATGTACCAGAACACCAGGGAGATGGTGAAGTAGGTGCCGATGGCGAAGACGTCCCAGAGCAGCGGCGAGCGGAAGTTCACCCACAGGGGGCCGCGCTGGTTGGGATAGGGAAACACCCAGTAGAAGAGCCACGGCCGGCCCATGTGGATCAAGGGAAAGAGACCGGCGCAGATGACGGCGAAGATGGTCATCGCCTCGGCCGAACGGTTGATGGAGGTGCGCCAGCGCTGGCGGGCCAGGAGCAGGACCGCCGAGATCAGCGTTCCGGCGTGGCCGATGCCGACCCAGAAGACGAAGTTGGTGATGTCGAAGGCCCAGCCGACGGTCCGGTTCAGGCCCCAGGTCCCGATGCCGGTCAGGATCTGGTAGGTGACGCAGACGACTCCGATCGCGAGGGCCGTGGCGGCGGCGACGAAGGCCAGCCACCAGGCGCCCCCCGGCCGCCGCTCCAGCGGCCGGCAGATGTCCTCCGTCACCTGCCGGTCCGAGCGGACCTCGGGCAGCAAGGGCGGCTCGTGGAGTTCATGCGCCATGGGTGTCCTCCTCCTCCGCATCCGGATGGACCGCCGCCAGGTAGCGCACCGTCGGCCGGACGTTCAGCTCCTCCAGGGCGGCGTAGGACCGGCGGCTGCGCGCCACCAGGCGGGAGATCCCGCTCTCGGGGTCGTTCCAGTCGCCGAAGTGGATCGCCCGGCTCGGGCAGCTCGCCTGGCAGGCCAGACGGATGTCCCCGTCCCGCAGTTCCCGGCCCTCCTCCCGGGCCCGCGCCCGGGCTTCGTGGATGCGCTGCACGCACAGCGAGCACTTCTCCATCACGCCGCGGCTGCGGATGGTGACGTCCGGGTTCAACGCCAGGTTCTGCAGGTGGTCCTGGTGCGGGTAGTCGAACCAGTTGAAGCGCCGCACCTTGTAGGGGCAGTTGTTGGCGCAGTAGCGCGTGCCGACACAACGGTTGTAGACCTGCTGGTTCAGGCCCTCGCGGCTGTGCACCGTCGCCAGCACCGGGCAGACGGTCTCGCAGGGAGCGTGGCCGCAGTGCTGGCAGAACATCGGCTGGTGCAGGGCGCGGGTGTCCTCGCCCTCGCCGATCCAGTAGCGGTCGATGCGCATCCAGGACATTTCCCGGTGGCGCCGCATCTCGTCGCGCCCGACCACCGGGATGTTGTTCTCGGTCTGGCAGGAGAGGACGCAGGCGCCGCAACCGGTGCAGGCGTCCAGGTCCACGACCACGCCCCAGTGGTGCCCGGGGCGCGGGTGGTCCTCCGGCCAGAGCTCCGGCGCCTCGCCCGAGGTCTCGGCCGGGATCTCGGCCGCGGCGGCGCCCGCCAGGGAAGCCCGTGACACCCTCCGGGCCACCTCGCGCACCGGCCCGGAAGCCGGGGCCAGGCGCTCGGGAAGATCGAGGCGCTGCCAGCCCTGGCTGCATGCCA
>JALUUN010000182.1 GCA_027021325.1 Planctomycetota bacterium | reverse complement strand
ATCGCCTTCCTGGACGAGCACGGGCTGGTGACGATTCCGCGCCTCTGCCGCGAGACCTGGCGCCTGGAGATGATCGGCGAGGAGACCCAGAGGACGCTGCCCTTCGCCGCCTACGGCGGGCAGCACATGATGGTCGCCTATCCAACGGAGGGCATGGACTGGGAGGAGATGCTCATGGCCATGCGCGGGAACAACGTGCACTTCTCGCGCATCGTCACCCCCCACGAGCTGATCCCGGGCCACCACCTCCAGGGCTACATGGCGAAGCGCTGGAACACCCACCGCCGGCCCTTCCGGACGCCTTTCTACACGGAGGGCTGGTGCCTCTACTGGGAGATGCTCTTCTGGGATCTGGGCTGGCCCCGCGACGCCCGCGACCGCATCGGCATGCTCTTCTGGCGCATGCATCGCTGCGCACGGATCGTCGTGAGCCTGCGCTTCCACCTGGGCGAGATGGACCCCGACCAGATGGTGGACTTCCTCATCGAGCGCGTCGGCCACGAGCGGGAGAACGCCGTGGCCGAGGTGCGCCGCTATCTGGGCGGGGACTACGGCCCCCTCTACCAGTGCGCCTACATGATCGGCGCCCTCCAGCTCCGCGCTCTGAAGGAGGAGCTGGTGGACACGGGCCGCATGTCCCTCCGCGCCTTCCACGACGCGGTCCTGCGGGCCAACGCCATGCCCATCGAGTACCTCCGCTACCTTCTCGCCGGCACCCCCATCTGCCCGCACACGAGGGCCCACTGGCGCTTCTACGACGCGCCAGCGCCGCCGGCGCTGCCGCATTGAGAGAGGAAAGGGGAAGCCGGACGGAGGGCCTCCTCCCGGCCTCGGGCTTCAGGAGAGCTCGGTCCCTTCGTCGAGGATGGCCAGGACCTCGCGGTAGGCGTAGAGGCGATTCCTGTTGCGCCCGGTGATCTCCCGGGCGATTCCCAGATCCTCAAGAACGCCCATCCCCGAGGAAGCCGCCGGGAAGGACAACCCGGTGCGCCGCGAGGCTTCGCCGATCGAGAGGAGAGGGTGCTCCGTCAAGGCCCGGTGCACACGCAGAGCCGAGCCGACCTTCCGGCCCCCAGCCTGGACACGCTCCCGGTCCTCGCGGAAGCGCTCCGTGAGACGGCGCGCCGAACGGACGGCCTGGTCGGCGGTCTGGGCTACTCCATCCAGGAAGAATGCGAGCCAGGCCTCCCAGTCGCCCTCGGTGCGCACCCGGTCGAGGAGTTCGTAGTAGCGCTGGCGGTTCTGCTTGAGATAGAGGCTGAGGTAGAGGACCGGGCTCCTCAGGACACCGTCGTTCCAGAGCAGGAGGGTGATGAGCAAGCGGCCGGCCCGTCCGTTCCCGTCCAGGAAGGGGTGGATCGTCTCGAACTGGACATGCGCCAGCCCCGTACGGATCAGCACCGGCATGGTCTCGCTCCGGTCGTGCAGGAACCGCTCCAGATCCGCCATGCAGTCCGGGACCTGGAGCGGCGGCGGCGGGACGAGGGCCGCGTTTCCGGGGCGACTTCCTCCGACCCAGTTCTGGGAGCGCCGGAACTCCCCGGGATCCTGACTGGATCCCCGTCCGCTCTGGAGGAGGCGCGCATGGATCTCGCGGAGGAGCCGGTTGCAGAGCGGGAAACCCTGGCGCAGCTGCTCCAGCCCGTACTCCAGTGCTGCGACGTAGTTGGAGACCTCCACCACATCGTCCACCGGCACGCCCGGAGCCTCCTGGAGCTCGAAGAGCAGGAGGTCGGAGAGGGAGGACTGGGTTCCCTCGATCTGGGAGGACAGCACGGCCTCCTTGCGGATGTAGAAGTAGAGGAACAGCCGGACGTCCTGAAACACGGTGGATAGGCCGTCGAGGCGGCCCAGGGCGAGGGAAGCGGCCTCCAGCCTGCCCTGAAGCGGAGCCAGATCCAAGGGCGGATCGGGAGGCAAGGGGTCCGGGACGAAGGCCCGGACCGCCTCCTCCCCGACCCTCTGCTCTTCGTACCGGCCCGTGGGCCCTCGGTGCATGGCTTCAGGCGTTCTGAAGGATTCAGGATTGCTTAGGAAGACCGCGCCATATTAAGCAAACGGGGCGAAATCTTGAATAACGAGACGGCCAGCGGCCCGGGGCCACCCCCCCCAGAGACCTCCGTATCCCCTTACGGAACCTTGTGTTCCATGGAACCTCCAGAGGGTCCGGCCTGGTCGAGGGCCAACCATCCACGCCGCGGAGACCAGAGGACCGGCTGCCCGGTCAGGACTTCGCTCCCGAGGATCCCCTCGGTGCCGGTGAGGCCGAGGAGCAAGGCGATGGCCTCGGGCAGGGCGGCGCAGCGCAGACTCCCCCGCCAGGCGCCGAGGCCGACCTCCACGCGGAAGGTCTCCACCTCGAAGGTCCCGAAGGCGGGCAGGAAGTCCTGCACTGTCCCTTCGCCCGGGCAACCTTCCAGACAGTCCTCCGGCAGATAGGAGAGCCAGGCGCCGGTGTCGAAGAAGGCTTCGAGGGTCCGCCCGCTCACCTCGGCCTGCACTCTCGGAACTCCCAGGCACAGCGGAGCCGCCAGCGGAACACCTCCTTCGAGGGCCAGCTCTTCCCCGGCGAGGGTCCAGCTTCCGCCCGCGACGTCGAAGCGGTGATCGAATCGCCCCAGGAGATCCGTGCCCAGGAGGCCGGCACAGGCCTCGCCCAGGAAACCGGACAGGGCACGCGCGTCCACGCCCGCGCCGCTGCGAGCCAGCGGGTTGCGTTCTCCCGCCAGTTCGATCGCGCCGGGGTCCCCGAAACTCAGGGGCGACCCGGTATCGAGGACCCATTCCTGCCCATCAATCCTGGCCAGCAGATGGCCCTGGGACAGGCGCAGAGGATACTCACACATCGATTCCCTTCTCCGGGCCGCAGAGCTTCAGGCTCCCGGCCCGCCCAATCGTAGCGCGTTCATCAGCGGTGGGCGGGCCTGGGATCACACCCCATCCCCCGCCCCCTCCGGGGTCCACCAGGCGTGGGACATGCCGGCGGTGGTGCGGCGGGCCCAGAAGCGGCCGTGGCGGTCGAGGGCGATGGCGCCGGCCAGGGCCTGGTGGCGGAGGCGGAGGTCGTCGAGGAGGGCCTCGAGGAGAGGGCCGGGGTCGTCGCCGCGGTGGGTGCCGGCAGCGAGG
>JALUUN010000181.1 GCA_027021325.1 Planctomycetota bacterium | reverse complement strand
GAGGGTGCCGGGGGAGCCGGCCCACGGCCCAGGGAAGCAATCTGCGTGCCAGCGCGCCGGAGCCCGAGGCCCCGGTAGAGCGCGGCGCCAGGGTCCATTACGAGCCCTCGGCTGCCGCGTTGGCGGCAGCTGCTGCCACTTCGACCCGCCCCGCAGGGCCGAGCCGACACCGGCCACCGTGGTGCCCCCCTTCAGGGCTGGACCACGGCCTCGGCAACGTTCGAGACCACGCTCTGGACACCGCGGACCGCGACCGCCTGGAAGGCGAGGCTCCGGCCCGCCGGCGCCCCGGCCGGCACCGTCAGGCCCAGGGAGGCGTCGCCGGCCTCGTCCGCCACGGCGGTCCCGAGGAGCCGGACCGGCGGGCGCAGCCCGAGGCAGGGCCCGCGGCCTCCCCCCGGGCAGGGACCCTCCCCCGGCCCCGAAGAGGCCAGGAAGGCGATTGTCGTCCACGGCGGCGCGCCCTCGACCCGGAACTCCGTGGGCTGGCCGCGCACCAGAGGGTCGTGGGTAAGAGGCGGCCGGGCCCGGACCACGAGGCGCTGGTCGGCGGCGACCCAGGGGATACGCGTATCCCAGCCGTCGGGCCAGAGGACGCGCAGCTCCTCGACCGTGGTGGAGTCACCGAGGCCGAAGTGGAGAATCTTCTCGTGCCCGCCCAGGTAGCCGGGAGAGGCCTCCAGGGCCTGGACCTGGATCGTCTGCCCGGTCCGCAGCTCGACCCGGGCGCCGATGCCCTGCGGCGGCAGACCGGGGCGCCCGCCGGGATCCAGAACGACCTGGAGCCAGTGGCCGCCGCTTCCGTCCAGGAGGTTCTCGAAGAGTTGGAGGGAGTCTCCGTAGCGGAGGACCACGAGGTCCAGGTCGCCGTCGCGGTCGTGGTCGAGGCGCAGAATGCACCGCCCCTCCCCTCCCGAGACGAAGCCGAGGGTGGCGGACTCCTCCTGGAAGCGGCCGCCGCCGAGGTTGCGCCACAGGCGGGCGGGTTCGTCCTGGAACTGCGGGTCGTGGCTCCAGCCGTTGACCTCGGCGAGATCGGCGTCGCCGTCCTGGTCCAGATCCAGGGCCACCGCCCCCCAGCCCCAGCCGCCGTCGGCGACGCCGGTTCCGGCCGGGGCGGTCTGGAAGCGGTGCGGACCGGCACCCAGGTAGAGCCGGTTGCCGTTGGGGACGCCGCCCACCGGCGGATCCCAGTAGATGGAGGTGGCGAAGAGGTCGAGCAGTCCGTCGCCGTCGAAGTCCGCCACCGCCGCGCCCATGCCGTTGGACTCGCGAGCGAAACCCGAGGCCGCAGTCCGGTCCTCGAAGCGGACACCACCGAGATTGGCGTAGTAGCGCGAGGTCTGGAAGTCGGCGACCAGGGCCAGGTCCAGTCGGCGGTCGCCGCTCAGGTCCACGAGACGGGGCGTGAAGGCACGGACGTCCCGGTCGAAGAGGCCGGCGGCACGAGTGGCGTCGGCGAAAGTCCCGTCGCCGCGATTGAGGAACAGACGGTTGCCCTCGGCGTAGGCCATCCAGCCGGCGACGAAGAGGTCCAGGTCGCCGTCCCCATCCACGTCACCGAAGGAGGCTCCGAAGCCGTCGGCGAGCCCCGGAGCCGTCGTGGCCACGCCAGCCGGGGCGGCGCGCTCCTCGAAACCCGTTCCTCCCAGGTTGTGGTAGAGGAGGTGGTAGCCCGGCCCCTGGTTCTGGCTCACCGGCCCGAAGCTGGTCACGAAGAGGTCCTCCCAGCCGTCTCCGTCGTAGTCGGCGGCAATCGCCCCGACGCCACGATGCCGATACGGAGCGAGTCCCCAGGCAGCGGCCTCATCGCGGAACGTGCCGTCGCCTTGGTTCAGGAACAAGGCGTCGTCGCGTCCGCCACCACCCAGAACGAAGAGGTCCGGCCAGCCGTCTCCGTTGAAGTCGCCGACGGTTCCGGCGCCGTGCATGATGTCCGCCGAGTGGTCCGCGACGGGGGCGTGGACGAAGTCGAGGCCGGCAGCGGCGGAGACCTCCCGGAAGCCGCCCTGCGGGAGGACTGCGGCCAGGAACAGGAAGGTCAAGCCCATGACCCCAGGCTAGCACGGAAGAACCCGGCCGGCGCGGAACGGAAGGGGGCCGGCCGCCCTTCGGCGGCCGGCCCCGCGTGCCCTCCGGGCCGGAGCCCGGAAGGCGGCAATCACTGCACCGTGGCGGTGACCACGTTGCTCTTGGCGGACTCACTGCCGTTCAGGCCACGCACCACCACCGCCTGGATGAAGACCGTCACCGGCGGAGCGTTGAGGGGCACGGGCACGGGCAGGACGGCGGTGCCGGTGGCGTCCGCCTGGGCGATGCCGACGGTCAGCACCGGCGGCAGGATGTCGAGGCGCATGCCGCCGAAGAAGCCGACGGCCGGGCCCTCACCGATGCCCTCGGTGCTGTACATGAAGGCGACCATCTCGTTCTGGTTGGCGCCGGAGACCGTCAGGTTGCTGGTCTGGCCGCGCACCAGCGGATCCACCACCAGGGGGTTCTCCGCGGCGATGGTCAGGCGCTGGTTGATGGCAACATTCTCGAGAACCGTGCTGAAGCCGTTCGGCCAGTCCACGCGCACCTCGTCCACCACCGTGGCGTCGGCCAGGCCGTAGTGCGCCAGCATCTCGCTGTTGCCGAGGTAGGTGTTCTGGACGCCCATCCAGCGGGTCTGGGTGAGGCCGCCGGCGGTCACGGTGATCTTGGCGCCGATGCCGTGCGGCGCGAGGACGTTCACGTTGTTGGTGTTCAGCTCGACCTCGAGCCAGCCGGTGGTCGGGCCGACGACGATGTCGTTGCGGAACAGCTTGAAGTCCTGCTCCAGGGCGGCGATGGCGATGTCCATGTCGCCGTCGCGGTCGTAGTCGAGAAGCACCAGAGCGCGGCCTTCCAGGTTGTGGATCAGGCCGATGCTCGCCGCAACTTCAGTGAAGGTGTCGTCCTGGTTGTTGCGCAGGGCGTAGGCCTGCTCGCCACCCCACTCCGGGTCGCTCGGCCAGCCATTGGTGGCGACGATGTCCTGCCAGCCGTCATGGTCGAAGTCGATGGCGTCGCAGCCCCAGGCCCAGCCGGTGTCCCAGACGCCGCTGGACTCGGGCAGGTGGTTCCAGGTGTGGTCCGAGTTGCCCAGGTACAGG
>JALUUN010000180.1 GCA_027021325.1 Planctomycetota bacterium | reverse complement strand
GCGTGTTGTGGTAGATGGAGGTGGCGTAGTAGTCGGCGTGACCGTCGTTGTTGAAGTCGGCGATGGTGTGGCCCATGCCGTTCTGCACCATCTCGCTGAAGCCAGCCGAACCGTCACTGAACGTACCGTCCCCATTGTTGATGAGATACTTCGTCGTGCCCATGTCGGCGACGATGAAGATCTCGGGGTAGCGGTCCCCATTGATGTCCACGAAGCGGGCGCCGAAGGACTTGACTCCGGTCAGGAAGGGGCCGATGCCGGCGTCGTCGGTAGCGTGGGTGAAGGTGCCGTCACCGTTGTTCCGGAACAGGCGGCTGGCGTTGCTGCCGTCCATCCAACCGGTGGTGATCAGGTCCAGGTCGCCATCGAGATCGTAGTCGCCGAAGCAGGAGCCGTAGCCGTCGGCGGCCGTCGCACTCAGGGCCTGGACACCGGCCATGGCGGCAACCTCGGAGAAGGTGCCGTTGCCGTTGTTCTTGTACAGCTTGTGCTGGGTGCCGTTCGGGGAACCGGTCATGTCCCCGGAACTGGTCACGTAGATGTCCTGCCAGCCGTCGCCGTCCACGTCGGCAACCGCAGCGGCCATGCCCCGGTACAGGTCGGCCACGCCCCAGGCGGCGGCCTCCTCGCTGAAGGTACCGTTCTTCTGGTTGATGAAGAGGCGGGCGGGGTCCACACCGAGGCTGGGCACGAAGAGGTCGGGCCAGCCGTCGTTGTTGAAATCCCCGACCGTCACCGGCGAGAGGTGCGGACCGTGGGGGTGGTCGGCGGCGGGAGGATTCACGTGGTCCACGCCCGCGGCGACGGTCTGGTCGCTGAAGGCACCCTGGGCGGACAGCACGTCGGCGCCGGCCAGGGCGACAGAGAGGGCGAGACCCGCAAGAAGAGCGGTGCGCGTGTTCATGGAGCTGGTTCGAAGGGCGAGAGCCGGACGCGCCGGCACGGGGGATTCCGGGCGGGCCCGGATCGGAGGGGGGATGGAAGTCTGGGGTTGGTCGGGAGAGTGCACGGAGGACCGCCGGGTCGGGCGTTCTCCGGGGGAAGGCACTCCCCTGGAGTATACCCGTGGGCCGGGAGGGAGGGCCCGCCCGGACCCCTCCGCCCGGGCCCGGCCCCAGGAACTCCCTGGAACCCTGCCCGGCCGGAAACCGTCGGTGGACACCCCTCCGGGGAGGGGCACCTCGGGGACTGGATCGGCGCCCCGGCGGGAACGGGTTGAGGGATTCGCCAGGCCCCGCGCCGGCTGCCCCGGCGGCTCCTGGGCGCTGAACGAGGATTCAGGGGCGGATCTGGACCAGGCGGGCCGTGCTCTTGGCCCGGGCCAGGCCGCCGCCCCCGAGCACCACCTGGATGCAGACCGGGCCGTTCGGGGCTCCGGGAGGAACCTGGACCCCCAGGGAGGCGCGGCCGTCGGCCCCCACGGTCACCCGGGCCAGGAGCTGGACGGGCTCGAGCATGTCCAGGCACAGGCCCGAGCCGCCGAGACAGGGGCCCGGACCCAGGCCGCCGAAGCCGGCCAGGAACCAGGCAGACTCGCCGGGCACGGCGCCGGCGACCTCCAGGGTGCCGCTGCCTCCGGGGGGCACCGTATCCGGCGCGCTCAGGGGCAGCCCGGCCTCGACACGCAAGCGGGTGCCGGCACTCAGGGGCCCCTCGGCCTGCATGCTGCCGTCGGCCCAGAGGATGCGCACCTCGTCCAGGGCGCCGGCGCTGCCCAGCCCGTACTCCACCAGGAGCTCCGAGGTCGCGAGGTAGCTGGGCCCGCCGTCCAGGTAGCGCACCGCCAGCGATCCGCCGCGGACGAACTCCAGGCGCGTGCCGTAGCCGTCCGGCGCCAGCCCCGGATGCGCCGAGGTGTCGAACTCGATCTGGACGCCGGCTCCGCCCAGGGAGTCGTTGCGGTAGAAGCGCAGGGGCTCCTGGTTCGAGAAGATCACCAGGTCGAAGTCGCCGTCGCGGTCGTAGTCCAAACGCGCAAGCCCCCGGCCCTGGCCGTCGTGGTCCATGCCGGCGGAGGCGGCGACGTCCACGAAGAAACCATCCCCCTGGTTCTGGAAGATCCGGGTGGGAATGCCGGTGAAGTTGCCGGTCCAGCCGTTGGTCTCGACGAGATCCAGCCATCCATCCAGATCCAGGTCCGCCTGGAGCGTCCCCCAGCCCCAGCCGCCGTCCTGGACACCGCGCAGGCCGGCCTCCTCGGCGTAGGTGTGCGCACCGAGGTTGCGCCAGAACATGTTGCCGACCCCGGCCGACCAGGCGATGGAGGTGGCATAGAAGTCGAGCAGGCCGTCCTCGTCGAAATCGCCGACCGCGCAGCCCATGCCGTTGAGACTCCCCATGGAAGGGGGATTGCCGGGCTTGCTGAAGGTGCCGTCGCCGTTGTTCTGGAAGTACTTCGAAGTGCCGGAATCGGCGATCAGGAGCAGCTCCGGCCAGCGGTCCCCGTCCAGGTCGGCGAAGGTCGGGACGAAGCCCTTGGCGTTGGGCTCGTAGACGCCGGCAGCCACGGTGACGTCGGTGAAGGTCCCGTCGCCCTCGTTCCGGAACAGGCGGTTTCCGTCGGAGAGGAACTCCCAGCCCGTGACGAAGAGGTCGAGGTCCCCGTCCAGGTCATAGTCCCCGAAGGCCGGCGAGTAGCCGTCGGGAACCAGGAGCGAGCTCCAGGCGACGCCGGCGGCGGCGGCGACCTCGGTGAATCCCTGGCCCTGCTCGTTGCGGTAGAGGCGGTGCATGCCCGGCTGCGGTGATCCGGAAGCCGGCCCGAAGGAGGTCACGTAGAGGTCCAGCCAGCCGTCCCCGTCGTAGTCCCCGGCGGCGGCGCCGACGCCATGGTGGGGTTGGTCGATACCCCAGGCCGCCGCAGCGTCCACGAAGGTTCCGTCGCCCTGGTTCAGGAACAGACGGTCCGGAACGCCGCCTCCTCCGAGAACGAAGAGGTCCGGCCATCCGTCCCGGTCGAAGTCCCCCACCGCGCCCCCGGCGATCATGATGTTCGCCGCCATGGCCGGGGTCAGGGTGTGGGTGTGGGTGAGCCCGGCCGCGTCCGTGACCTCGGTAAAGGAGATCTGCGGCGGGGCGAGGAGGGACAGAAGGAGCCAGGGCGCCATGGGGAGGAGGGGGTGGAAGGGGGAAGGAGCCGGCCGCCA
>JALUUN010000179.1 GCA_027021325.1 Planctomycetota bacterium | reverse complement strand
CTGGCGACCATGACCAGGCCGATGACGAACAGGATGGCGGCGACGGCGAGGTAGGCGGGGAGTTCCATCAGGCGCCCTCGTCGTCCACACGGAAGCGCCGGCGGGCGATGAACACCGCGCCGACCAGGGCTGCCAGCAGGATCACGCTGGCGAACTCGAAGGCCAGGAGCCAGGAGTCCCGCTCCAGGAAGGCGAGGCCGATCGGCTCGGCGGTCGGCGAGGCCTGGTTCGCGAGATCCGGGAGTTCCTGGAGGGGCGCCGCCTTCCAGGCGCCGCTGTCCATGCGCGTCAGGAACAGGAGCGCGCCGGCGCCGGTAACGGCGAGGCCGAGGAAGATCCGCGCGGGCCGAAGCTCGCGCCGGTCCGGGGGGGTGAGCATCAGGCCGAAGAGGATCAGGACCAGGATCCCGCCGACGTAGATCAGGACCTGGGTCATGGCCAGGTAATCGGCGCCCAGCTGCAGGAACAGGTCGGCCACGCCGAGCAACGTCCCCAGGAGGGCGAAGGCGCTGTGCACCACCGAACGGTGGAACAAGGCGACCAGGGCGCAGACCACCGCCAGCCCCGCGAACAAGAGGAAGGCCAGCAATGAGGCCATCAGGCGTCCTCCTTGTCTTCGCCGCCCGCAGGCGGCTCCCCGGCGGCGGGCGGCTCGGCGGCCTCCGCCTCCTTCTTCTTCCTGGCCGCGGCCTTGGCGGCCTTCCTGGCCTCGGCCTCGGCGATGCGGATCTTCTGCTGCTCGGTCAGCCCCTTCCAGGTCAGGAGGTCCAGGAGCAGCTCGCCGCGGTCCTCGGTCACGAAGGCGTACTCCTTGCCCATGTGGATGCAGTCCTTCGGGCAGGGGTACACGCAGAGCTCGCAGAACATGCACTTCTGGTAGTCGAGCTCGAACTGGTGCCACTCCAGTTCCTTCCCGTGCCGCGTGGCATCCATCTCGATACAGTCGATGGGACAGGCCTTGGCACAGGCGTCGCAGCAGATGCAGAGGTCCTGCTCCAGGTAATGGATGCCGCGGTAGCGGTCGTCGGTGGGGAGCTTCTCGTCCGGGTACTGGATCGTGACCGGCTTGGACCACAGGTAGCGGAAGGTGATCCGCATCCCGGCAGCCGTGGACCTGAGGGCCGAGAAGACGTTTCCCCAGTAGCTGCGCTGGTTGCGGGCCTCGCGGGGGGGAGTGGCGACGGTCATGGGTTCCTCATCCAGCGATGACGAAGGCGAAGTACTCGATGAGGGAAGCGACGAACACCAGAGCCAGGGCCAGGGGCGTCAGGTACTTGTAGCCGAGGCTCATGACCTGGTCGATGCGGATCCGCGGCAGGGTCCAGCGCACCCACATCATGACGAAGACCATGAGCAGCCCCTTGACCGTGAAGCTCAAGATGCTCAGGAAGGTCAGGAGCGGTCCCGGCTCCAGGGCGGTGATGCCCGGGAAGGAGTAGCCGCCGAACCAGAAGCAGACGCCGACAATCCCCATCACGAACATGGCGGCGTACTCCTCCAGGAAGAAGAAGGAGAAACGCATCCCCGAGTACTCGGTGTGGAAACCGGCGACCAGCTCCGACTCGGACTCCGGCAGGTCGAAGGGAGCACGCTTGGTCTCGGCCAGGAGCGCGATGAAGAAGATGAGGAAGGAGGGGATCGAGACCAGCCAGCGTGTCGGGTCGAGGATGTACCAGGCCATCCCGAACCACTGGCCGCTGGTCTCAGCCCAGGCGCCGATCCCGGCCTGCTGAGCACTCGCGTCCACCAGGGAGAAGCTCCCGAAGTAGAGGATCGGCGGCAGCAGGGACAGGCCCAGGGGGATCTCGTAGCTGGCCACCTGCGCCGCCTCGCGCATGGCCCCGTACACCGACCACTTGTTGTTGCTTCCCCAGCCGGCCATGATCACGCCGATGGTGGTCACCGACGAGACCGCCAGGATGAAGAAGACGCCCAGATCCACATCGGCGATCACCAGGCCGGGCGCAAAGGGCAGCGCCACGAAAGTGGCGAGCGCCGTCGCCAGGACCAGCATCGGCGCCAGCTTGAAGAGCACCTTGTCGGAGCCCTCGGGGGCGAGGTCCTCCTTGAGCAGGAGCTTGACGCCGTCGGCGATGGACTGGGCCCAGCCGTGCCAGCCACCGACGCGCATGGGTCCCAGGCGCACCTGGATGTGCCCGGCGACCTTGCGCTCCAGCCAGACACTGAACATGGCGATCACCGTGACGAAGAGCATCACGGCCGCGAAAGCCAGGCCGGCCCCGAGAAGCGTCAGCATCCACCAGGGCACGGCTTCCGGAAGAAGGCCCTGCAGGAAATCGGTGGCCGGGTTGCCGACGTCGCCGGACGGAGGCTCGGCGGCGGCCTCCGTGAGGGCGGGCAGGGCGATCGGGAACAGGTTCACCGGTCGGTCTCCCCGATGACGATGTCCGTGGAGCCGACGATGGCGGCGGCGTCGGCGAGCATGCAACCGGGCAGGACGTGCTCGACCACGGAGAGGTTGCAGAAGGAAGGGGCACGGCAGCGCATGCGCCGGGCGATCTTGGTGCCGTCACTGACCACGTAGTGGCCCAGTTCCCCGCGCGGGTTCTCGATGCCGACGTAGGCCTCTCCGGGGGCGGGGCGGACGACCAGGCCGACCTCGGGATGGCTGACCTCACCCTCCTCGATGGCCTCCAGGCACTGGCGCACCATCTTCGTGCACTCAAGCATCTCGAACATCCGCACGTAGGTCCGGTCGAAGCAGTCCCCGACCTCGCCGCGGTAGCCGATCCCGGTGACGACCTCGAAGTCGAGCTCGTCGTAGACCAGGTAGGGCTGATCCCGGCGCAGGTCCCAGTCCACCCCCGATCCACGCAGCATCGGTCCGGTGCAGCCCCAGGCGATGGCCTGCTCAGGGGGAATGACGCCGACGTGGGCGGTGCGCTCGATGAAGATCTTGTTCTCGATGAGCAGGTTCCAGTAGTCCGGCCACTTGCGGTCGAACCAGTCGCAGAACTCGGCGACCTTCTCCAGCCAGCCCGGAGGAGCGTCGTTCATGACCCCGCCCGGCCGGATGTAGCTGTAGGTGAGCCGCGCGCCGCAGATCTTCTCGAACAGGTCCAGGAGCATCTCCCGCTCCCGGAGGGCGTAGAAGAAGGGCGTGAAGGCGCCGATGTCCAGGCCGTAG
>JALUUN010000178.1 GCA_027021325.1 Planctomycetota bacterium | reverse complement strand
TGAGGACTTCGGCACCCAGGGCACACCGCCGAGCCACCCCGGGCTCCTGGACTGGCTGGCGGTGGAGTTCCAGGAGAGCGGCTGGAACCCACGCCACATCCTGCGCCTGCTCGTGCAGTCGGCGGCCTTCCGCCAGTCCTCCCGCGTCCTGCCCGAGCACCGGGAGAAGGACCCGCGCAACGTCCTGCTGGCACGCATGAGCCGGGTGCCGCTCCAGGCCGAGGAGGTGCGCGACGCCGCCCTGCACGCGAGCGGTCTTCTGAGCCGCAAGCTCGGCGGGCCCTCGGTCTATCCGCCGCAGCCCGTGGGCCTGTGGAAGGCCGCCTTCAACGGCCAGCGCACCTGGCCGACCTCGACCGGCGAGGACCGTTACCGGCGCGGCCTCTACGTCTTCCTGCGCCGGACCATCCCCTACCCCTCGCTCCAGGCCTTCGACATGCCGAGCCGGGAAGTGTGCACCTTCCGGCGGGTGCGCACGAACACCCCGCTCCAGGCCTTCACGACCCTGAACGACCCGGCCTTCGTCGAGTGCGCGCGCATGCTGGCGCGGCGCATCCTCGAGGAGACCGCGGGTGCCGGGGCCGAGGAGCGCGCCGCCCACGGGCTCTTCCTCTGCCTGCAACGCCCGCCCGAGCCCGCCCGCGTCCGGGCTCTGGCCGGCCTCGTCGAAGAGGTGCTCGCGTGGTACCGGGAACATCCCGGGGAAGCCCGGCGCCTCGCCGCCGACGAGCTCCACCCCCTGCCCGAGGGGCTGGACGCCGCCGAGGCCGCGGCCTGGACCGTGGCCGCCAACGTCCTCCTGAACCAGGACGCCTTCCTGACGCGCCCCTGAGATGGACCGCCCCGCCGCTCGCCACGCCCTCGAAGCCACGCGCCGCCACTTCCTCCAGGGCTGCGGCCTGGGGCTCGGCGCCCTCGCCTTCCGCAGCCTCCTGGCCCGCGAGGCCGGCCTCCCCGCGCCCTCGGGCCGGGCGAGGCACATCATCTACCTGCACATGTCGGGGGCGCCGCCGCAGCACGACACCTTCGACTGCAAACCGAAACTCCAGGAGCTGAACGGGCAGCTCTGCCCGAAGGAGTTCCTGGAGAACCGGCGCCTCGCCTTCATCAAGGGCCACCCGACGCTCCTCGGTTCGCCCCATTCCTTCCGGCCCATGGGCCGCGAGGGGCTCCTGGTCTCCGAACTCCTGCCCCACTTCGAGAGCATCGTGGACCGGGTGACGGTGGTCCGCAGCGCCTGGACGGACCAGTTCAACCACGCGCCGGCCGAGATGCTCCTCTACACGGGGCGGACGCTTCCGGGCTACGCTTCCCTGGGCTCGTGGATCTCCTGGGGGCTCGGCAGCCTCAACGACAACCTGCCGGCCTTCGTGGTCCTGGTCTCCGGCGAATCCGACCCGACCGGGGGCAAGAGCCTGTGGAGCGCCGGCTTCCTGCCGTCGGAGCATCAGGGGGTGCGCTTCCGCAGCCAGGGCGAGCCGGTCCTCTTCGTGAGCAACCCCGACGGCATGCCGCCGGAGGTGCGGCGGCGCAGCCTGGATGCCCTGCGGGACCTGAACGAGGCCGAGGCCGCGGCCACGGGCGACCCCGAGACGCGGGCGCGCATCGAGCAGTACGAACTGGCCTGGCGCATGCAGTCCACGGTCCCGGAGGTCACGGACCTGAGCCGCGAACCCCAGGAGATCCTCGACGAATACGGCGCGGTGCCGGGGCAGGCGAGCCTGGCGGCGAACTGCCTGCTGGCGCGGCGCCTGGTGGAGCAGGGCGTGCGCTATGTCCAGCTCTACGACTGGGGCTGGGACATCCACGGCACCGGCCCGGGGGACGATCTCGTGAACGCCTTCCCGAAGAAGTGCGCCCAGATGGACCGCCCGGTGGCCGCCCTGGTGCGGGACCTGGACCGGCGCGGCCTCCTCGACGAGACCCTGGTGATCTGGGGCGGGGAGTTCGGCCGCACCTCCATGAACGAGAAGCGCAACGGCTCGACCTATCTGGGCCGGGACCACCATCCGGACTGCTTCACGATCTGGCTGGCGGGGGCCGGCATCCACCGCGGGCGCGTGTACGGGGAGACCGACGAGCTGGGCTGGAGCATCGTCTCCGAGGACGAGAAGCTCGGCATCCGCGACCTCCAGGCGACGATCCTGCACCTGGCCGGCCTGGATCCCTTCACGACCCGCTATCCCTTCCAGGGTCTGGAGCAGCGCCTCATCGGCCCCGCCGAGGGCCCGCGCATCGCCACGGAACTGTTCTCCTAGAGACGCCTTCCGCCCTCGAATCCGCAAGCATGCGTTCTCGGCTCCTCTCTCTCCTACTCGCCGGCCTCGCCCTCCAGGCCGCCGCCTGCCTCGGGCCGCCGCTCTCCTCCCTGCCCGCCGTCCTGGTCCCGGCATCCCGCGAGGACGCAGGTCTCACCGTCCTGGAGGCGCTGCAACGGTCCGACCGGGTGCTCTGGCTGGCCGCCCATCCCGACGACGAGAACTCCTCGGAGGGCCTGATCGTCCGGACCAAGGACATGTCAGGCCGCCTCGGATGAGGTGATCGCCAAGTAGGAAGAGGACTGGGGCCGGGGCGACCCCGCGAAGTACCAGGTGGCGCTCCTGCGCAAGCGGCGTCCCGATACGGTGATCGCCATGGACGACTACTGCGGCGTCAGCGGCAACCCGAGCACATCGCCACGGCCAGGCTCCTCCTCCGGGCCATTCCCCTGGCGGCGTCGCCGAGGGCCTATCCGGCGGCGGGCGATCCCTGGCGCGTGAAGTACGTGATCTTCACCGCCCATGTCCTCCAGGGCCTCATCGACTGCGGCTACTGCAGCTGCGAGGGCGATGCTCCGCCGGAAGCGGTCGAGGAGGTCCTCAGCCTCGAGGATTCCGCGACGCACGGGATGACCTGTTACCGGGTCGCCTGCCTGGTGGCGAAGACCTGCGAGAACACCATGATGGAGCGGGGTCTGGCCGAGGACGAGATCCAGGCGGAATGTGGGCAGGCCGAGGCGGCGGCGCTCGCAGCCTGGCAGAACGGCGTGACGGACTACCCCATCCTCGAGCCCTGCCGCCTGCGTCCGATGTGGTGAGGCGGACAGGGCCCCTCGGGAAGGAGGGGCCAGGGGTGAGAGGCCCGTGTCCTCGGCCTGAGATCCGCGATGTCGTAGAGGCCTGT
>JALUUN010000177.1 GCA_027021325.1 Planctomycetota bacterium | reverse complement strand
GAAAGGGAAACATCACCAGGACATGCCGCACGTGGGTGCGGTCGTCCTTGGGGTCGGCCCCGCGCTCGTAGTCCACCACCTCGAGGAGGTGGTAGCCGTACTGGGTGAGGAAGGGGCCCTGGAGCGTGTCCCGGGGACTGGTATGGGCCAGCCGGTCGAAGGGCTGCACCGCCTCCTCGCGGCCGAAGACATAACGGCCGTCCTCGGTGGGGGCTTCGGTGTCGTCGCTGTACTGTGCCACGACCCGAGCGAAGTCCTCTCCACCCTGCAGGGCCCGCTGCGCCTCGCGGATCCGGGCTTCCATCCCCGGCAGGGCCTCGCCGTAGGCGGCCTGGACCACGGCCCGGGGGATCAGGGCGGAGAGGGCGTCGCGGATCAGGAGATCCACCGAACCGGGCCGGAAGGAGTTGAAGTAGCCGACCAGTTCGTTGACCTCGGCGGCCCGGATCTCGATCCCGTCCACTTCCAGGAGGGGCCGGTCGTCGGCGAAGGGCGGGACGCGCAGGGGCCGGACCGGGCGCGGGGAGCGGGGATCGTCCTGGGCGCCGTTTCCGGGGCCCAGGCGGGCTCCCTCCCGGGGCTGGTCGAGGCGGATGACGGGCGGCCCGGCCGGCTCCTCGGGCGGTTCCTGATGGCGGCCGGGAGCGGCGCGGTCGGGGGAGGCGGGAGTCACGACCACGGGCGGATCCCCGCCGCGGCGCGCTGCCTCGCGGGCGCCGCGCTTCTCGGGAGTGTCCTGGGCGGACAGACCGGCGGCGGTGGCGGCCAGGAGCAGGATGGCGAGAGACAGGCGAAGGCGGAAGGGGGCGTCGTGCATGGGCGTCGGATCCCGCGGGGGGCTCCGGATCCTAGCGCCCGGACGCGGCCGCGGGCCAGCCCGGCGGGTTCAGGCGCCGCCGGCCTCCAGGGCCGCCGCCGCGGCCTCGGCGGAGGCGTCCAGGGGCTCTTCCGCCTCCTGCACCACCGCCTCGAAGGCCCGTTCGTGCAGGGCCAGGGCGTGGTCCACGACGGCCGGCGCCTCGGCCGCCGGCTCGGCGTGGCGGCGCGCCAGGAGGGCGGCGCGGGCAGCGAGATGGAGGAGGCCGTCGGCGATGCGGCGATGATCGTGCTCGGCGAAGCGGAAGGCCTCGCCGTGGAGACGGCGGGCGGAGGCGGTGAGGCGGCGGAGGCGGGCGGCGTCCTGCTCGAGGCGTTCCCCGGGGCCCTCCGCGGCGGCCGGCGCCGGGCCGGGATCCTCCGGGACCGCAGCGGCGAACTGCCGGGCCAGGAGCATGCGCAGCACCTCGTTCGTGCCTTCGAAGATGCGGCTGACCCGGGCGTCGCGCAGGATGCGCTCGTAGGGATACTCCCGGGAGAAGCCGTTGCCGCCGGCGATCTGCAGCGCCAGGTCGGCGATCCGGCCGTTGACCTCGGTGGCGAGGATCTTCAGGGCGGCCGACTCCAGGACCAGGTCCTCTTCGCCGGCGTCCGTCCAGCCGGCGACGAGCTCGGCCAGAGCACGGACCGAAGCCAGCTCCGCCGCCATGGCCGCCAGGTACTCCCGGATCATGCCGAAGCGCAGGATCGGCTGGCCGTACTGGACCCGCTGCCGGGCGTGCTCCAGGGCCTCGTGCAGGGCGCGGGCGGAGGCGCCGAGGCAGGCTCCGGACCAGCCGGCGCGGCCGCGGTTCAGGATCCGGACCGCGATCTCGAAGCCCTGGCCCGGGCGCCCCAGGAGGTCGGCCTCGGGGACGAAGACGCCATCCAGTTCGAGGGGCGTGGTGCTCGAGGCGTGCAGGCCCATCTTCTCCTCCGGACGGCCGACGCCGAGGCCCTCGGCCTCGCGCGGAACCAGGAAGGCGCCGAGGTTCCCCTCCGCGGCCTCGATCCGGGCGAAGACCAGGAACAGACCCGCCTCGCGGCCGTTCGTGATCCAGAGTTTCGTACCGTGCAGGCGCCAGCCGCCCTCCTCCCGGACGGCGCGGGTGGCCAGGGAGCGGAAGTCGCTGCCGGCGCCGGCCTCGCTCAGGGCGAAGGCGCCGATGCGCTCGCCCGCCGCCATCGCCGGCAGCCAGCGCGCCTTCTGCTCCTCCGTTCCGTAGAGGAGGAGGCCGCGGCCACAGAGGGACAGGTGTCCGCCGAGGAGTGTGGGGGTGGACACACACTCCCAGGAAAGACACTCGAAGACGTGCACGTAGGCGCGCATCCCGAGGCCCAGGCCACCGTATTCCTCCGGGAAGATCAGGCCGAACAGGCCCAGTTCCCGCAGGCCGTCGAGGACCCCGGGCGCCAGGGCCGATTCGCGGTCGTGGCGGGCGCCGTCCAGGCCTTCGTCACGAAAGCGGCGCACCGAGTCCAGGACCATCTCCAGGATCTCGGCCTCGTCGGCCGGAGGGGCGGGCCAGCCGCCGGGATCGAGGCAGGCCGGACCGCCTGCCGCCAGACGTCTCAGGAAGCTCATCGGCGTCGCCGCAACAGGAACCACTCGCGCAGGGAACCGTGGAAGCGTTCGAGCTCCTGGAGGTGGAACTCGATCTCCGTCTCGGCCTCGACCTCGAGGGCCGGCCCCTCGCCCGGTGGCGCCGACCGCCGGGGCCTGCGGCGGAGTCGCAGGGAGGCGAGCGCCCGGCGGTAGACCGTGGCGACCGGGAGCCGCGGCGCCTGGCCGGTGAAGAGGATCACCTGCAGGCGTTCCAGGTGGCCGGTCCACCAGATGTAGAGGAACAGGACGAGGCCGAGAAGGAAGGCCCCCTGCGAGGCGGCGAGCAGAAGCCCGGCGACGGCCAGCCAGACCGCCGTGGCCTGGGCTGCGCGGGTGGCGTCGGGCAGCGGGGAGCTGCGTGCCAGCCAGGCGCGGAGGATGCGCCCGCCGTCCAGGGGGAAGGCGGGGAGGAGGTTCCCCGCTCCGAGGATCAGGTTCAGGATCGCCGCCTGGCGCAGGAAATCAGCGGCTCCGGGACGGAGGCCTGGGGCCGCCGGGACCAGGGAAGCCAGGCCGGCGAGCAGGGCGGCGAGGAAGAGATTGACGAGGGGGCCGGCGACCGCCACCGGGGCCTCGAGGCCGGGGCGATGGGCGAGGGCCTCCATCCGCGCCATGCCGCCGAAGGGCCAGAGGGTGATGTCCCGGACCTCCAGGCCGAGGCGCCGGGCGCAGAGGGCGTGGCCGAGCTCATGGAGGACCAGGCTGGC
>JALUUN010000176.1 GCA_027021325.1 Planctomycetota bacterium | reverse complement strand
CGAGCTGGACCACGTCCGCGGCGGCGTCTTGGGGAGGGGGAGGGGGATGGGGATTCATGGGAACGCCATTCCGAGTCTAGCCCGGATCGGCAGCGCGGGAACAGCTTCCGGGCGCCGGGGAGGAGGACTTCCTGCCTCTTCATCGGCCGGACACGGCTCTTCCCTGCCCTTTCCCGGGCAGGGAAGCCCGCGTCGTGGCGGCCGCGGGCCGGGCTCCTACGCACTCGGGCGAAGAGGGTCACCGCGCCCGGCCTCCGGCTTCCCTTCCGGCTCCCGTTCGCGCAGGCTCTGCTTGCCGAGGAAGTAGTGCATCAGGTACTCCTCGGCCGTCCGCAGGGGGCCGCCGAGGTGCTTCATCCGCCGGGCGGCGGCCTGGAGGTAGCGTTCGCGGAAGAGCTCATAGGCCTGGACACCGGGATGACGGTCGTCGCCGTGGGGCCGGCGGGCGGGGTCGTGCTCGCGGTGCAGGGCGGCGGCGGTCTCCTCGGGGCTCAGGGAGGTACGGCCGGTCTCCTCCATGAGCCTCTCCAGGTTGCCCAGCTCTTCGGTGGGCACGCCGATGAGGAACTCCTGGAAGGCCAGGCGCTCGTCCTCGCTCATCTCCGGCCGCGAGAAGTAGTCCACGAACTCCGGCGGGCAGCCGGCCTGGATCAGGCGGCAGATCTCGCTGACACCGAGCAGCGTCCCCACGGAGACCCGGATTCTGCGCCGCGCCGTCCACGCCGCATCCAGGAGCGGGAAGAAGTTGCGCACCCGGTAGGTCAGGCGGTCCTCCCAGATCTGCGCCAGATAGCGCAGCGCCCGTTCCCGGATGCGGAACGGGCGCTCGGGGTCCATGGTCACGGCCCCGAGAATCTCTTCGGTGATCTTGACGTGGACACAGTCGTGGAGCCAGCGGTCCACCTCGGCGCGGATGGCGGAGAGTTCCGGATGCACTCTGGACCGGGTCTCGAGCTCCCCGGAGACGTGGTACATCATGCGCCAGCAGTTCAGCTCGGCCATGAGCAGGGCGCGCCCGACCAGGGCCCGGGTCGGGATGAACATGTCGAAGTTCGCGTCGGTGGCCCCCGCCAGCACCTCGACCAGGCTCTCCAGGCTGCGCCGCCGCTCGCCGAGGCGGGTCTCGTGGAAGACCATGGGGTAGGCGGCCAGGGCCTCGGCCACGGCCTCGGTGCGGTGCACGTGGTCGCGGACGCCACGGTGGAAGGCCTGGCGGTCGGGATGGTCGCTGGCCTCGATGGCCCCGAGGAGACGGTGGACGGTCCGGATCTCTTCCGGATCGAAGGGGCTGTCGGGGCCCAGGTGCAGTTCCTCCACGGCGGACGGGATGCTCAGGTTCCGAACTGACGGTCGCCGGCGTCGCCGAGGCCCGGGCGGATGAAACCCTGCTCGTCCAGACCACGGTCCAGGGCTGCGAGATGGATGCGCGTCTCCGGATGGGCCCGGGCCACGGCCCGGACCCCTTCGGGCGCGGCGATCAGGCAGAGGAGGCGGGTGTCCCGGACGCCGGCCGCCTGCAGGGCGTCCAGAGCGGCGCAGGCGCTGCCGCCGGTGGCGAGCATGGGGTCGAGAACCAGGGCGCGCTCGATGCTGCCGGGATCGGGGAGGGCGTAGTACACCCGGGGACGCAGGGTGGCTTCGTCGCGGGCGGCGCCGAAATGGAGCACGCGGGCGTCGGGGAGCAGTTCGAGCAGGCCCTCGCTCATGCCCAGGCCGGCGCGCAGCACCGGGACGAGAGCCAGGCGCAAGGCCGGGATCGCGCCTGTCGTCTCCTCCAGGGGGGTCTGGACCGGCGTCTCGCGGACCGGGAGGTCGGCGAGGGCCTCGACCCCGAGGAGGAGGGCGAGCTCCCGGACCAGGCGGCGGAAGCGGTCCGGCCGGGTGGCGCGGTCCCGCAGCTCGCGCAGCCGCAGCTGGACGAGCGGGTGGGTGGAGACCCGCAGCCGGTCCGAGGCCAGGGTGGAGCCCATCCCTGCCAGGATACGGCGGCAGGGGGGCGGGCACTCCCGAGGAGCTTCCCCTTTTCGCGACCGCCGGAGCCGGCGGGGGCTCCGGCCGCGCGGAGCCGCAGATCGGAGCCCTTCCTGACCGATAGGGAAGGCAGGCCCGCGCCCCTGCTTCCATGTCCTCCCTTCCCGCCCGGCGTTACGCAGGCTGGTTCCTGCTCGGCTATCTCCTCCTTCCGGCAGGAGATGCTTTCGCGGCTCCGGTCCCTGGAGGGACCCTGGTGGCGACTCTTCTGCACCTCGGTCTGGGGGCCACGGCCGGCTACCTCCTGGCCTGGCTCCTCCCCTGGGCCGGCCGTTTCCTGCCCCTGGGCCTCGGCTCTTCGCTGGGAAGGTCCCAGGCCGGCGCCCTGGCCCTGGGCCTGGCGGTCGCTGCCTCGGCCCTGGTCCTCGGCGGCTCGCCCCCGTCGCCGCCCCTTCTGGCTCCGGCCCTCCTGGCCGTCTCCGTCCTCCTCGGCACCTTCTTCCTCGGCCTCCTCCTGGCCCGGATTCGCCTGCCTCGGAACCCCGTACCGGTTCTCCTGCCGCTCCTGATCCTCCTGGGGACTGGTCTCGTCTGGCGCGAACACCGGGCGGAGGCGGCCTTGCGTGCCGATCTGCGTCCGGCGCCGGGGGTGGAGCTCCGTGCCGGCCGCCCGGACGTTCTCCTCCTGATCCTCGAGGACTGGCGCTTCCGGGAAATCGGCAGCCGGCGGCCGGGGATCCCGGCGATGCCGGTCCTCACCGCCCTCCGCGCGGACTCCCTGGACTTCCCCGTCGGCTTCACCGCTTCCGAGGCTGGCACCCCGGACCCGGCCTGGCTGCTCCAGGGGGCGGGCCGGCCCCGCGGCGGAGGCGCGAGCGCCCTGGTCGCAGGGCCGGTTCCGGTCCTGCCGCGGCGGCTGGCCGGTCTGGGCTGCCGGACTGCCGCCGCCACGGCGCGCTACGACCTCCAACGGCATCCCTGGTTCGGGTTCACCTTCGAGCGGATCTGGAGCGGGGTCTCCTCCTGGAAGCTGCGAGGGCTCCATGGGGGGCGGCAGTTCCTCGGGAGCGCCTTGTTCCGCGCCCTCGCCGGCGGCGAGGCCCTGACCCGGGCCGGCTCGCGCTGGCTGGAGGAACAGGCCCGGGAGGACCACCAGGCGATCGAGGCCGGGGTTCTCAGCCACCAGGCCCTGGCCCTGGTGG
>JALUUN010000175.1 GCA_027021325.1 Planctomycetota bacterium | reverse complement strand
GGGGGGGAGGGTCGCCCGCCATGAGGCGGAGTTGTAGCCGCGCCCGGCCCCGCGGCCGGTTCCGGACCGGCCGGGACCGCCTGCGGGGGCGGCTCAGCCCTCGGGCTGGAAGTCGAAGCTCCGGTCCACACCGGCGAGGACCCGGACCGGCGGGGACTGCCGGCGGCCGGCTCCCAGGCGCAGGCTCAGGCGGTACTCCCCGGGAGGCAGATCCTCGAAGCGGTAGCGTCCGTCGGGAGCGAGGCCGGTCATGGCCTGGCGCTCGCCGTCCGGTTCGCGGAGGAGTTCGAGGAGGAGGAAGCCGCGGGCGCCGGCGTCCTCGGGCAGGGCCACCCGGCCCGAAAGGGAGCCGGCGGGCAGGAGGTGGAGCACGCCGAGGTCCCGGTCCTCGAAGGGGCCGAGGGCGAGGCCCCGCCGGTCGAGGCGGGCGTGACCGGCGGCTTCGACGCGCAGGCGCCAGCGGCCCTCGGGCACTTCCTCGAAGCGGAAGCGGCCCTGGGCGTCGGTTCGCACCTCGACCTGGCCTTCGAGGACCTCCAGGGTCTGGACCATCGGCATTCCCCCTCCGTCGTCAGCGCTCAGGGAGACGGTGACGGAGCCTATGGCCGATCGCGAGGCTCCCTGCTCGTCCGCGTCTGGCGCCAGGAGCACGCGCGCTCCGGCCAGGGGGCCCTCCGGGCCGGCCACGAGACCGCGCAGGAGCCCGCCGGGCAGGTCCACGCTGATCTCCTGGGGACCGGGCAGGAGCTCGACCTCCTGTTCCGTTTCGGGGCTCGCGGGGCCGCCGCGGACGAAGAGGGTCCAGGGGCCGGGCTGGACCGGTGGCAGGACCGCCACGCCGTCGGCGCCGCTCACGGCCTGCGGGCCGCTGCCGAAGAAGGCGAAGCCGACCTCGTCCTCGCTGCGGCGCTCCTCCAGACGCAGGGTGGCGCCGGCCGCGGGCTGGCCGCGTCGGCGCACATGGACTTGAAGCCGCGCCTGGCCGGCGACCACGAAGGCTTCCTCGCGAACCTCGCCCTCCTCCAGGTGCACGGGGGTGGTGGGAGGCGGCGTGAAGGCCTCCTCCCCCGGCTGGCCGTCCATCAGGAAGAGCACCCCCTGTTCGTGCTCGGACTGTTCGAGGATCCAGTCGCCGGGCCGGAGATCCGTGAAGACCGCCCGCCCCCAGCGGTCGCCCTGCGCCCGGTATTCGCGCCCTTCCTCCTCGGACCGCAGGCGCAGGCCGACGGAGGGCACCGGCGCGCCGGAGGGATCCTGGACCAGGACCATCAAGGCGGCGGGTCGGGGCAGGCTCAGGACGACCTCCTGGCCGGGCTCCACGGTGACCCGTTCCTCGGCCTGGCTGCGGCCCGGCGCGTAGGCCCGGACCTCCCAGTCGCCCTCCTGGACGCCGAGGAATCGGAGGCGGCCGTCCTCGCCGGTCCGGCCCCGGCGCGTGCCCGGCTCGAAGCCGAAGGGGCCGGTGGGAAGGTCGCCCAGGGGCGAGAAGGCGGCGTCCTCCGTGCCGAGGACGCGCAGGGAGTTCACCCGGACGGGGTGGAGCTCGACGGAGACGCCCGCCAGCGGCTGGCCGGAGCCGTCCACCGTCCGGACCGTGAGGCCGGGGCCGCCCTCGAGGCGGATCTCCAGCGGCTCGTCCTCCGGCCGCGGCAGTTCGATCTCGCCCTCCCAGGATCCGGCCGGCGCCACCACCCGCAGGACCGCGGGGCCGGGTTCGAGCACCTCCAGGGAGAAGCGGCCGTCGGCCCCGGTCGCTTCGATCTCGGGGGCGGGCAGCTCCCAGGGCTCTCCCTCCGGCGAGGCCTCCTGCCGCCGGCCCAGGAGGACTTCCGCTCCCTCGACGGGCCGTCCTCCCGCGTCCAGGACCCGCCCTTCGAGCAGGAGGAGCCTGGACAGGCGGATCTCGATCTCCCCCTCGGCTGGGACCGGAAGCTGCACCCGGGCGTAGCCGGGGGCGGAGGCGAACAGGACGCTGCCGGGGTCCGGATCCAGGCCGGGCAGGGCGAAGCGCCCGTCGGCGTCCACGGGCGTCCCTTCGGCGAGCAGCATCTCTCGGTTCCAGAAGCCACTCCCGGGGCGCCGGGAACGCAGGCCGACGCGGGCCTCGGGCAGGGGCCGCCCCTCCTCGTCGAGGACGCGGCCCCGGACCGTCCCGCCGGCTTCGAGGACCACGGTCCGGGGCTCCCCGTCCTCGGAGGGGAGGCCGAGGCTCTCCTGGTGGGGGAGGTAACCCTCGGCCAGGACCCGGAGCGTCCAGGCGCCGGCGGGGACGCCGGGCAGCAGTGCCCGGCCGTCCGGCCCGGTCCGGGTCCCCGGGGGCGCGGGCAGGCCCGGCCGGCTGGAGGCGAAGACGATGCCGCCGGAGGAAGCCGCCGGCCCGGCCTCGAGGAACACGAGGGCGTCCGGGAGGGGTCCCGCCGGCCCCAGCACGAGGATCTCCAGGGGCCGGCCGTGGCTCAGCACGAGGTCGCCGAGGTCCCGCTCCTCGCCGGGAAGGAGCGCAGCGACGTCCACCGGTGGCAGCCAGGAGTCCCGGCCCCAGGCGTAGAGGGTGAGGGGTTCGCCCGCGTCCGTCTTGAAGGAAGCGCGGCCGTCGGCGCCGCTGCGGGCCACGGGCTCACCGGTCTCGAACAGGGGCTGGCCGTCGGCGACCAGGATGCCGCCGTAGAGGGACAGGGAAGGAGCGGTGTGGACCGCGGCGTCGGCGACGGCTCGGCCCTGGCCGTCCACGAGACGCAGGCGCAGGCGGCCGGTCGGGGTCTCGGCTGGGGAGGCTTCGGCGTTCTCCGTCCTGTTCCCTTCGAGGGCGGCACGTTCGGCGGCGCCGGGGCCCTGGACGGCGACGGCGCCGTCGGCGGCGGGCCGGACGTCCAGGGCGGCCGGGGCCGGGCCGCTGCCTTCGGCTTCGTCCCGGGGATCGCTGCCCAGGCCTCCGCCTCCCAGGAGCGTCAGCAGCGCCGCCCCGAGAAGGGCGGCGAGGAGGAGAAGGAGAGGGGCAGGCCGGCGCACGCCGCCAGTCTACGAAAGGAGAATCTGGCCCCATCCGCTGGATCAGGTCGGCACCATGGAATCACGATGCGAGGTCCAGCGCCGCCCGGTAGGCCACCTTCCAGCGCAGGAGCTCGGCCGCCGTCCAGCGCCTCGGCAAGAGCCCCAGCTTCTCGGCCGGCGTCCGG